>JBDNAO010000236.1:0-5206 GCA_039768375.1 Desulfobacterales bacterium
CTTCATGACATCCAGAACCTCGCCGATCATCTCCGGGTCCAGGGCAGAGGTCGGCTCGTCAAACAGCATCACCTTCGGATTCATGGCCAAAGCCCGTGCGATGGCCACACGCTGCTGCTGACCACCGGAGAGTTGATCCGGATAGACGGCGGCTTTGTCCTGAATGCCGACCTTTACCAGCAGGGCCATGGCCCTGTCGGCGGATTCTTTTTTAGAGCGCTTGCGCACCACCCGTTGGGCCAGGGTGACGTTTTCCTCAACTGTCTTGTGGGGGAAAAGGTTGAAAGATTGAAACACCATTCCCACCTCGGCCCGCACCTTGTTGATGTCGGTTTTGGGATCGAGGATGTCGACACCGTCGATGATGATGTGTCCGCTGGTGGCGGTTTCCAGGTGGTTCAGGCACCGGAGAAAAGTGCTTTTGCCGGATCCCGATGGTCCGATGACAACGATCACCTCACCGGCCGCAATCCGGGTCGAGACGTCGACCAGGGCTTCGACTTTATGGGGGACATAATAGGTTTTGAAAACGTTGCGGGCTTCGATCATGCCGTTTGGGTCCTCCTCTCCAGATACTGAACGAACATGGACAGGGTAAAGGTCATCACCAGGTACAACGCCGCGGCGAGGAAGAACATTTCAAATGGATTGAGCTGGGTCGTGATGACTTCCCGGGTGGCCTTGGTCAGCTCCCGCACGGCGATGATGCCCAACAGGGAAGAATCTTTGATCAGGCTGATGAACTGGCCTGCCAACGGCGGCAGGATGCGGCGCATGGCCTGGGGCATGACGATGTAGCGCATGGACTGGGCGTAGCTCATCCCCAGAGAACGGGCGGCTTCGATCTGGCCGCGGCCGATCGACTGGATGCCGGCCCGCACGATTTCGGTCACGTAAGCGCCGGTAAAACAGGCCAGGGAGGCCACGCCGTACCAGAGCCCTGGAATTTCGTGAATACCGTAGGCGAGCAGCAGCTGGTTGACCATGGTGCCCACGACGAAATACCAGATGAAGATCTGCACCAGGAGCGGGGAACCCCGAATCAATTCGACATAGGTGATCGCCAGCCACTTGGCGGCCGGGTTGTCCGATATCCTGGACAGACCGCCGATGATGCCGATAATAATGCCGAAGATAATCGAAAACAGACTGACCTTCAGCGTAATCCAGACCCCCTGCAGCATGATCCCGGTCTGCCATTTACCATAGCTGGCCAGGACATCACCCGGATAGACAAAGTCGTTTACCGACACGCGAAGGTCCTTGGTCGGGACGGTGAAAGTCTCTTCCTCACCGACACCCGTCACCTTTATGAGGGATTGATCTTTCTCCGGTGTAATGCTCGCGACCGTTCCCTGAATCTCGGCCTTGACCTCCACCTGCTTGTGATACATGAAAGCCGACGGGATCTTGTGCCAGGCCCAGACGTAGTCGATCCGCATGGTGGCGAAGTAAATCAAGAAGATGATTGAAAAAATGACGAATAAAAAGACCCCGACCCAGAAATAGTAGGTGCTTTTCGGCATTGCGCGCCGGACTTTTGCTTCTCTTCCCATCGGTTTCTCTTCTTCTCAATGCATGCCTCTGCCGGGTCAACGGCCGGTTTCGGCATGGAAGCGACCCATATGGCTCAGGCCTCCGACCGGAGGCCTGAGCGCTGTCATGGAGCGTGTGCCTTCAGCGCTTTACTTGATGAGTTTGATCCACTCGGTGCTCTTGATCCATTTGTTGTAAATCTGATCGTAGCGTCCGTCGTTTTTCATCTGCCGCAGAAAGTTGTTCAGCCAGTTGAGAAAGTCGGGATCGCCCTTTCGGACGGCCCAGGCCAGCGGCTCGTAGGTGAACGGTTCGTCCAGGAAGATCAGTTTGTCTTGCCCTTGCTGGGCCATGAAAGTCGCGCAGAAGGGAAGGTCGTAGATGGTGGCATCGGCCTTGCCGGTCAGCACCTCCAACGCGGCCTCGGACTCCACCTCGAAAGACTTGTAGGTGGCCTTGGGGATCAAGCGCTTGATCGCCTGCTCGCCGGTGGTCCCCAGCTTTGAGGTCACGGTGTATTTGGGGTCGTTGAGATCTTTGTAAGATTTGACCACTCCTTCGTGCTTTTTGTTCAGGAGGATGGTTTGTCCGACGATGATGTAGGGATCCGCGAAGTTAATCTTCAAGTTGCGTTCCTGGGTGATGGTCATGCCGCTGATCAGAATGTCGAATTTTTTGGTGACCAGGGCTGGAATGATACCGTCCCAGGCCGTGTTGACCGGCACGAACTTAACACCCATGGCCTTGGCCATTTCCTTGGAGACGTCGATGTCGAAACCGATGAAATTGCCCTGCTTGTCGGCCATTTCAAAGGGCAGGTAACCGGCTTCGAAGCCGACTCGCAGCTCCCCGCGCTCGACGATTTCGTTCAACGTCGATTTTCTCGCGAGATTGATGTCGTCGGCCAATACAGCGGTCGAAGAAATGAACGCCAGTGCCAGCAGTGCAGCCAATCCAGTCAATAAACCTCTTTTCATGCTTCCCCTCCTTTAGTTGTGTTTTGACAGACCCTTCCGGCGATCGCCATCCGGCGTCCTTCTCAAAAAGACCTCCCCTCCTTCAGCAGTTCCCGGAATACCATGCGGGTGCCGCAGTGGTGACGGCGGGGGATCTGCTCATTCTGGATGTCGACGATCTCCGTGTATCTGCATTACGGGCAGATGACGTCGAAATATGCCGGTTTGGTTCCATGGGTGCCGTCACAATCGGCCCCGATCGATGTCAGCAGTTCGGAAGCGCGCATCGGTGAAAAATACCTGTTTGTCTATAACATAAAAGTCGAGGATGTAAAGCATTCTTTGCGCGCCGGCGTATCGAAGCCGGCAGGCGGGCCGGGAGAAAAGGCCGACCGGTTCAGAAGGTTTTCAGGCAGATGGAGATTTTCGGTCTTCAAGGTAAATCTTGACATCGCGGCATTCGGGCGGCTATGGATATCTGTCACGTCGATAGACACCAAACTGGAAACTACTTGAGGGGGTCATTAGATGTCCGGAAAAAATGGCATCACTGCAGAAGAGTTGTTGAAGATTCCGGAAGTCCAGGAGGTCACCGGTTCCGTTTCTCGAGAACTGGTTCAAAGACGGCGCAGCCAGCCGGCGGTGTGCGATGTCTTCAACCACCCGTTCACGGCCTTGAAAACCGACAACCGCTACCGTTTCGAGATTGACAGGGAAGCCCGCAAGCAGTTGCCGGATATCATCGGCAATGCCGTTCAGGCCCTGGTGGGTCTTGACTCCGCCGATGAGGCCTTTGTCCAAACCTATTGCCGGCAGCGTAACATCGGGATCGTATTTTCGGGAGGTCCCGCGCCGGGTGGGCACAACGTGATTGCCGGGCTGTGGGACGCTGCTAAAAGAGCCAATCCGGATACGAAAATATTCGGTTTCATTCTCGGTCCCGACGGTATTATCGAAAACGAAGCCGTCGAGCTGACGGCGGCACATGTCGACGCCTACCGCAACCTGGGCGGATTCACCATGATCAAAACCGGCCGCACGAAAATCGACACCGCCCAGAAAATGGCCCTGTCGCGCGGAACCTGCAAGGCCCTGGCACTGGATGCGTTGGTGATCGTCGGCGGCGACGATTCCAATACCAATGCCGCATTTCTCGCTCAGGAACTCCTCAAAGACGGGGTCCAGGTGATGGGTGTCCCCAAAACCATCGACGGGGACATTCAGGTCCGGGATGCAGACGGCCACGTACTGTGCTCCATGTCTTTTGGATTCCACTCCGCCGCCAGGGCCTTTGCCCATGCCGTCAGCAACCTGTCCAACGATGCCAGCTCGGACGTCAAGTACTGGCACATCTGCAAGGTCATGGGACGGGTCGCAAGTCATCTGGCCCTCGAAGTCGCCCTGCAGACCCACGCCAGCATTACCCTGATCGGCGAGGACCTTGCCGATTTCGTCGACCAAAGCCGCATCGAGAAGGCGGAAAGAAACAACACCATCGACTACACGGCTTACGGGATGACCCTGCGGCACCTCTCCCGGGTCATCTGCGACGCGATCGTCCGTCGGGCCGCAGTGGGCAAAAGCTACGGCATCATCGTCATTCCGGAGGGCGTGCTGGAGTTCATCAATGAGATTCAGGTGTTCATCATCAAACTCAACACCATCATTGCCGAATACAACGCCACCCACGATACCAGTTTTCATATGGATTTTCCGCTCCATGAGGACAAGCTGGAATATCTACGCCGGTTGGCCAAGCGCTCCCGGGAGGACAGCTCATTCACCGTCTGGAACACCCGCGACGACGACTTGTTCAACGACATTCCCGAATTTTTCAGAGACGGCCTGCTGATCGAAAGAGATGCGCACGGCAACTTTCAGTTTTCTCAGGTCGAAACCGACAAGGTGATCATGGGGCTGGTGAAAGACTACCTGAACATTTTGAAGGAAGAGGGGATATACCGGCTTGGAATCAGAAGGGAATACTTTCAAAAAACATTGAAAAGGGGTGGTCTCGATCCGGACACATACGGTCCGGTGCTGTTCGAGAATTACAAAAAAGGGGCCTTTTTGCTGCGAAGATCATCGATCATCTCTCTCAAGACACTGGAGCAGGCCCTGGCGCGCAAAAACGCGCTGACCCAAAAGGGGGCCATACCGCCGGCGGTTGAGAAGATCTTCCGAAAATCGGTTCCGGATTTCAAAACCCAAACCCATTTTTACGGCTACGATGGCCGGGGCACCGACCCCACCCGATTCGACTGCAACTACACCTACAATTTGGGCCTTACCGTTTACAGCTTGATCGCAAACGGGGCGACAGGCCAAATGGCGGCCATAAAAAATCTGGAACACGATTTCGCCCAATGGGAACCGCTCGGTATACCCATTGCGCCGTTGATGCACCTTGAGGAACGACAGGGCAAACTGGCGCTGGTGATTGAAAAGAGCGTCGTCGACTTGGAGTCGAATGCCTTTAAAGTGGTCAAGGCTTTGCGGGAAAACTGGCTCGCCGCCGCCCCCGGGGATGACGATTATCGTCGACCGGGTCCCATCCGCTTTGGCGGACAAATCGAGGAGGATCGGCCCATCACCATGAAGCTCAACGCCATTAATAAGATTCCTGATTGACCGACAGTAGGCCGGACGATCAATTGGTGGCGTAGGTGACGGTGAAGCCTTTGGCTTCAAGGGATTTTTGGATGCTGTCGGTC
>JBDNAO010000237.1:0-8350 GCA_039768375.1 Desulfobacterales bacterium
CAACGGGACGGAGTTGATGCTCTACAGGCTCCGGCAAGAAGACGGGCAGCCGAACCCGGCCTCCAGCGGCACTTTGGTCAATGCCGACGCAACGATCCGGCATTTGTCGGCCGATGACATCAAGCTGACTGTTGCAGAACACTGGCAAAGTCCCCATTCGGGAGGGCATTATCCGGCCGCCTGGCTGGTGACGGTGCCTTCCGCAGAACTGAACCTTTCGATTGTGCCGAACCTGGCCGATCAGGAGATGCGCACACCGGGCAGCACCGCGGTCACCTACTGGGAAGGCAGCGTGTCGATCACCGGTGAGATGGCCCGCCGGCCGGTGAAAGGGAAGGGATACGTTGAGCTGACCGGGTATGCGCAGGCATTCGAGCAGCCGCTATGAATCGGTTGAGCCGGTTGAGCCCGTTAGGCCGGTTAACCTGTTAACGGACCTGGGCAACGCATTTGAAGATCTGGATTATGGCTCCGTACAGACAAAAGATAGAACTTATAGCCGAAAGACGTGCTCCCCGATGAAGCGGTCAACCGGCTAAACGGGCAAACGGGCTAAACGGGCCTAACCGGCCAAACGGGCTCAACGGGCTAAACCGGCTCAACCCTCGTAAAGTACCGCCAGTATCGTGGCCTTACCGGTTTTGGCCGAGATGTGATGCGGGGTTGTCGACAGATAGTAAACGCTGTCGCCGGGCTCCAGGTCGAAGCCGTCCTGTCCGATCTTCATTTTGACCGTTCCGTCCAGAACGAAGATGAACTCTTCCCCATCGTGCACGGAAATTTCTTCTTCCGGATCCAGCTCGAGCTGAACGAACAGGGCTTCCATGTGACGGCCCTTGACCTCCGGCGCCAGGCTCATGTAGGTGTATGCCTTGCGGCGGCCCTCATGAGACGTCGAGCGCGAAACGATTTTGCGTTCGTTTCTGCGCGTGATCGAGTAGAGGCGGTCGCCCACACCCGATACGATTCGACCGAATGCGGCATCCAGGGCCTTGGAGAGCTTGATGACCGTGCCGAGCTGCGGCTGAATTTCGTCCTTTTCGATGCGCTCCAGCATCGTCACCTCGAAGCCGGTCATTTTGGACAGCTCATCGAGACTCAACCCTTTATCTTCCCGCAGCGTTTTGATTCGTCGGCCGACCTCTTCGACACCTTCCTTGGGCGTTTCCGGAATCACACCGGTCAAGTCTTCAAAGAAATCGACGTTGATGTAAGGTTTCGTGGGCTGATTTGCCATTTTCTTCTCCTAAATATTATCGATTCAGTTTTACAACGCACCGATGTGCCGAGCGATGACGAGGCGCTGCACCTCCGACGTTCCTTCCCCGATTTCCAGGAGTTTCTGGTCCCGGTAGAACCGTTCGACATCATACTCTTGCATCAGGCCGTAGCCGCCGTGGAGCTGGACGGCATGATTGGCGCAGCGGTACATAACCTCGGAGCAGTAGAGTTTGGCCATGGCGGCTTCTCTGGAAAACCCCTTTTCGCTGTCCCGCAGCCAGCAGGCGCGGTAGAGCATCAGGCGGGCGGCGTCGATCTCGACGGCCATGTCAGCCAGTTTGAAGGCGTTGACCTGGAATTTGGAGATCGGCATGCCGAACTGCTCCCGCTGCCGGCTATACTTCAAGGCCATTTCGAAACATCCCTGGGCCCCGCCCAATCCCATGGCGGCAATCGACAGACGGCCGCCATCCAGGGTTTTCATCATCTGTTTGAATCCTTCTCCGCGCGGTCCGAGGAGGTTCGTTTCGGGCACCCGGCAGTCTTCGAAATAGAGCTCGCTGGTGTTGGAAGACCGCCACATCATCTTGCCGTGCATTTCCCGGGTGCTGTAGCCCGGTGTGCCGGTTTCGACCAGAATACAGGAGAGCTCCGGTTTGCCGTCCGGCCGGGTTCCGGTACGGCACATGACCGTGACACCGGCGCTGATTTTAGTGGAAGCATTGGTGATAAAGATTTTACTGCCGTTGATGACCCATTGGCCGCCGTCCAGAACGGCAGTGGTTTTCGACGCCACGGCATCCGATCCGGCATTGGCTTCGGTCAGACCGAAACCCCAGAGGGTTTCTCCGCTGCAAAGTTTGGGAAGATATTTTCGCTTCTGTTCCTCACTGCCGAAATAGTAGAGAGGACCGATGCCAAGGGAGTTCTCGGCGGCGACGGTGGCCGCGTGGGATCCGTCGACGCGGGCGATTTCTTCGGTGGCGATGATATAGGAGAGGTAATCCATCCCCTGACCACCGTACTTTTCCGGTACGAAGACTCCGAAGAGTCCCAATTCGGCCATTTTTTGCATGGTCTCGTAGGAGAACTCTTCCTTGCTGTCCAGCGCCCGTGCTACCGGTTTGATTTCCTTTTCGGCAAAGCTGCGGACCGAATCACGCAAGATTTCCTGCTCGGGCGACAGTGTGAAATCCATCTTTTCTCCTTGCTGGGCATTACCAGAACGGCACTCGTGTTTCTGTACGTCTCTCTCTCTTCGGGCGAATCCCCATGCGTTGAGGAAGGGCCGTTCGTATCTGGTATGAAGAGGATTCATTTTATAGGGAATCATCATGATATTGTCAATGCAAAACAGGGTGCGTCCAGTTGAGAATAGCGACGCTATCTGGTATGGTGCCGGTGTCACCTGAGTGGTGAAAATTTGATATCCGACGATTGGGTGCTTATCGTCGGCCCATAGTTTGAAAATGCTCGACTCGCTTCGACGTCAGGACGGTTGGGCGACTGAGTCCGCCCGGGTGTCGTCCGTTAAACAGGTCACAGTGCCATAACGTAAGGAGGGGAAATGAAAACGATGGGTCTCAAACGACTGATTGTCATATTCGGCGCGGTGTTTTTGCTGCAGTCCCCTCTGTGGGCTGCGAATCTGACCGAAGGTTTCTCAGGGACCAAATGGGGCACTCCCATCGAGACGCTCAGCAATTTCAAAGAAGTGGGTTCGCACGGTGATATCGGTTACTACGTCAATCCGGATGTGCTTCACACCATCGGCGGCTTTGAGGTTCCCCAAGTTATCTATGGTTTTTACGCCAAGCGCCTGTTCGCCGTGTACGCTCAGATCGATTCGCTCGAAGTGTATGCCCGGATCAAGAACGAATTCCAGTCGCACTACGGCATCCCGAAGGTGGTATACGGTGAAACCGGTCAGCCCGAAGTCTATCGCTGGAAAAGCGGCCAGATCAAGATCAAACTGAAAACCGACGATTCCCTGCGTAAGATAAAAGTAGCCGTATACTACTCGCCGCTGTCCGACAAAGTGAACGAAGCGGGTGAAGAAAAATATCGTGAAAGCGAGTTTAAATTTCTGCCGATCGAACGCGACAAAGAGCCTATGAGGTTGCCGCTGCTGGAATTCTAAAACCTAAACTGATCGGTGATTTTGTCTGACGTCCGTAAGGCTTGGATTTCCGGATATCATGCTCGAACATATCGTTATCGTCGGCGGCGGTGGAACCGGTGGGGCCCTGGCACATGATCTGATCCTGCGGGGGTTCCGGGTAACCCTTTTTGAAAAGGGCGAACTCCTTTCGGGCACGACCGGCCGGCACCACGGGCTGCTGCACAGCGGAGCCCGGTACGCTGTTAACGACCCGACGGCGGCGGTGGAGTGTATCGAAGAAAACCAGATCCTCAGAAAAATTGCCCCCGAAGCGTTAGAACAAAACGACGGCCTGTTCGTGGCGTTAGACGATGAGGACATGGCTTTCCGGCCGCTTTTTCTGGAAGGGTGTCGGGCCTGTGGGATTCCGGCACAAGAAATGACGCCGACCGCTGCGCTGGCACTGGAACCGGCACTCCACCCCGGCTTGAAATCCGCCGTGCGGGTTCCGGATGCCACCATGGACGCCTGGCGTCTGCCCATGCATTTTTTCGCCACTGCCAGGGCCAATGCTGCCGATATCCAGCCGTTTACGGAAGTGGTCGGCTTCCAGACCCGGAACGGTGGGATTACGGCGGTGGAAACCGTCGATTACAGGACCGGCAGCCGCCGCTCTTATCGGTGCGACATGGTCGTCAACGCCGCAGGGCCGTGGGCAGGAAAATTGGCCGCGCTGGCGGGTCTGAGCCTGCCGCTCCAGCCCGGCCCCGGCGTCATGGTCGCCGTCGAGGGTCGTGTGACCAACATGGTCATAAACCGGCTCCATCCGGCGGGGGAGGGAGACATCATCATTCCCCAGCGGCGCCTGTCGCTTCTCGGCACGACGCTGTGGCTCGCGCAGGACCCCGATGTCCTCAGCCCACCGGCCGACCAGCGCCGGCGCATCATCGATCTTTGCGGACGCATGGTGCCGGCGGTTCGGGCGGCGCCGGCGAGAAGCGTCTGGTGGGCGGTGCGACCGCTGATGGCCAGCGGTGGCGCCAAGGATCCCCAGGCCATCAGTCGCGATTTCGGTTGCATCGATCACTCTGAACGGGATCATCTGGAAGGGCTGATCTCGGTGATCGGCGGCAAAGCCACCACCCTGCGGGCAATGGCGGAAACCGCGGCCGATTTGATCTGCAAGAAAACCGGCCGCAGTCTTCCTTGTCGCACCCGTGAGTCCAAATTGCTGCCCTACCGCCGGTTTTACAAGTGACACGACCTGGATATAGCCTATGGAACCGACGAAGATCATTTTCAGAATCCTGCGCTTCAAGCCGGGTCGGATCGATCCTCCCCGGCACCAGGAATTCGAGCTGGCCGTGGGACCCCACACGACTGTTCTGGACAGCCTGGAGCAGCTGAGGCTCGAACAGGACAGCACTCTGATGTATCGCCATTCCTGTCACCACTCCTCATGCGGGACTTGCGCCTGCATGATCAACGGTGTTCCCCGGCCGGCGTGTGTGACCGGGGTGCTGGCCCTCGGCACGACAGCGGTAACGCTGGAGCCGTTGACCGGATTTCGCACGATCAGCGACCTGGTGGTGGACATGCGCGATTTCTACGCCGACCTATCGGAGGAATGGAGCGGTTTGCGATTCTCGGAAGACAGGAACGGGAAGCGGTTGCCGCAGACTCACCCGGGCTTTGTGCGGTTCGAAAACTGCATCGAATGCGGGTGCTGCGTCGCTGCGTGTCCGGCTGTCGGAGACAGCGACGATTTCATGGGGCCGGCCGCTCTGGCGGCGATCCACAACGAGATGCTCAAGTCACCTGCCAAAAAGACCGCTATTCTGGCGCTTGCCGATGGGGAGCGTGGGCAGCGGCTGTGCCGCAGGGCTTTGAACTGCAGCCGGGTCTGCCCGACGGCCGTCTATCCGGCCCAACACATCGCCGATCTGCGGCAGATGGTGTCGGCCGCTGAAGGAGACGAACAGTGAACAGGCCGGAATTCCAGATAGTTATTTCAGTGGATGAACACATATAATTCTTCGCGACAACCAACGTCTTGCCTTTAACAACCGGATCCATTATGGAGGGATATCCATCTTGAGTTACCCTGAGATCCAATTCAATTTGATTGCTTGTTGCGGTGGAATATTTTTTGAAATGAATATGCGTGACAATTTGATAAACCGTCATTGACGAATTGCAACGAATAAGAAGATGAAGCCAAAGAAATCCATACTTACTCAAAGCCAGTTAAGAAGGGAGATTTTAGAATCCCACAAACGTTCAATACGCTATGGCGTTTGCCGGGAAGAGCGCAGCCCGGATCAAAAAAAGTTGACGCCCGAGGAGCTTGAAACACGGAGAGCACTAAACAATGACTTTCTCGAAGTTGCCTCGGAATATATCGAAGAGTTTTACGACCTCCTCTCTCCCGATAAATTTATGATCGCTGTTGTCGATCATGAAGGGTATATTCTTCAACTTTCTGGAAGCGGTTCCATCCAAGCAGTATTTGCTGAGCGCAACTGCGCGCCGGGGTACCGTTTTACGGAAAAAGACGTGGGCACAACGGCCATCAGCCTTTGCCTGAAAAAACAGGTATCCATTCAACTGAATGACAAAGACCATTTCTGCATGCGGGCGCACGGGTTCACTAGTTCTGCCGCACCCATTTTGGGTGAGGACAATGTTTTGAAAGGGGTTTTGGTCGTCTCCGGAAAGAGCAGTCTTGTACACCCGCATACCCTGATTATGGTGACCTCCGCAGCACGGTCCATCGAGAAACAGATACGCCTTCTCCACCGAAACAGAGAAATGTCGATTTATACTGGCTTTCTAGACAACGTGATTGAATCAGCGGAAACCGGGATGTTAACCCTGAATAAGGAATTGCGTATCTTGAAAGCTAACCGTAGAGCCAAGCGAATTTTAAAACAGGAAAACCTTGATGGTAAGCCGATTTCAGTATTGAAGGGATTGGAATTAGACTTGGATAATATCCATAAAAATCCAAATTCCTGGAAAGGAAAAGAATGCCACATTCAACATAAATATAAAACCATACATTTGATTTACTCCGCGAAACCGGTCGTATCCAGTCAAGGCAATTTGCTTGGTGTCGCCATTGTTTTCGAAGAAGTTGGTAATATTCGAAAACTTGCGGATAAAATATCCGTCGCCAAGCCTTATTTTACCTTTGATCATCTTATTGGTATTTCACCGGTGTTCCAAGATGCCGTAAAACTCGCAAAGCGAGCCTCTCAATCGAATTCAACTGTCTTGCTATTGGGGGAAACAGGAACCGGAAAAGAGCTCTTTGCCCAGGCTATCCACAATGCGAGCTATAGAAAAGACAAGCCTTTTGTTCCTATAAACTGTGGGGCGATCCCTGGTGAGTTGATCGAAAGCGAGTTGTTTGGTTATGTCGACGGCGCCTTCACAGGCGCGTTAAAAGGGGGGCGACCCGGTAAATTCGAATTGGCCAGCGGCGGTACCATTCTGCTTGATGAAATCGGGGACATGCGTCACGATATGCAAGTCAAGCTACTTCGCGTGTTGCAGACGGGTGAAGTTCAGCGCATTGGTTCCGATAAAGTGTTGAAGGTCGACACAAGAATCATCGCGTCAACAAATATCAATTTGACCAATGCAATCGCTCAAAACCGATTTCGAAAAGATCTATATTACCGCTTAAATATATTTCAGATTGCCATTCCGCCCTTGAGGGAAAGAGGCGCCGATGATATCAACGTCCTGGCACAATATTTCGTAGCAAAGAACAAACCCGGCTGCCGCTTGACTCCCGCATCGATCGAGGCCCTCAAATCTTATAGTTGGCCCGGCAATGCACGTGAGCTGGAAAATACAATCCAAAGGGCGTTACATATTTGCGACAGCAATACACTGGAGGTAAAACACCTGGGGCTGCCGATTGGAAATGGCATTCAAAAGACACCGCTCATCGGTTCTCTGCAGGAAATGGAACAGAAGATGATTTCGACCACACTCATCCAGACACATCACAATATGGCCGAAACCGCTAAAAAGCTGGGCATTTCTCGCGCAACGCTCTACCGAAAGGTCAAACAGTACAACATATCCACCGTTTTCGAAACTCAGTGATTTGCCGTGACTTCGTCAAAAGCGGGTCCGATCTCCTTTCTCATAACAGGCCAGACATCTTTCCGAATTTTTGCTCTCATAGCTGACCGTTCGGTTTCGCTAAATTCTATTACCCGCACACCTTGTTCTTTTAACTTTTCAATGCTCGCGCTTTCTTCCGCTGCAGCGGTCGCGTAGCGTCGAATTTCCATTTCCTTTGAAGCGTTCACAATAATTTTTTTGTTTTGCTCGGAAAGGCCTTTCCACAAATCAAGATTCATGTACACAAACCAGTATTCAAAATGGTCTTTGACGGGCAGATAGTACTTAATGATCTCTTTGAGACCCAGGTAACCTTCGGCACCGCCGCCGATGATTCCTTCAACCATTCCCGTTTTCAGACCCAATTTTGCATACATCCATGTAATCGGATAGGGTGTATAGCCGAGTTCTCCGGCCGTCAATTCAAAACATCGAATCGGCGGGACCCTTATGATCATTCCCTTTGAGATGTCAGGGTTTCCCGGATCAACAGGTTCTTTGGTCAATGCAATACCACCGAAGTAAACCGGCCATCCGCCAATCAATTTTATGTTCTGTCCGCTGAGAAAATTGTCCATTTTCTCAAAAAGGATGCTTTCGTTCGAATATACCTTTCTTGCCTCATCCCAATCGGAAACCAAAAAAGGTGTAAAAGCGAGGGCCAACTTTTTGTCTATTGCGGTGCCGAAGGGACCAACGAACATCTCGACTTCGCCAAAGGAAACGCGCTCCTGAACCAAGGAGTAGTCTCCAAGCTTGCTGGCGGGATACACATCAAACAAAATGTTACCATTCGTTTCGGCTTTAATTTGTTTCACAAATCTATGGATGTCTTGGTCAATGGCCGATCCGGAAGGCCGTACATGACCGATTTTCCATTTGTTAGGC
>JBDNAO010000238.1:0-10015 GCA_039768375.1 Desulfobacterales bacterium
TATGATAAGATCGATGTATCTTGATTAAATCACAGATGACAATCCATGGGGCTGTCAGGCGAGGTTGGAATTTGCATTTGCAAATGAAAGATCATTTGCATGACTTTTACACATTGAGCAACGTCTAATCGAAAGGCACAGGGCCTTTGAATCGTGTCATCGTTTCGCACAGGTTGAAAATGGAAAGTGGGTGCCTCGACTGTTTTGCCTGCGTTCAAACGTCTACCGGTCGTATTGCGGAATGCAGGTGACGCCCCATAATGCCCAATCGTCGCCGGGTTTAGGAACGGTTTCTGCGAGAGCCGCTTCGATGAACGTTCTCACTTCGAATTCCAGGCCGAGATGGTCTAATTTGTTTTTCGCGTGTACCCAGAAGAGCCCTTGATGAAATTCGCGGGTACATTTGATGGGCACGTTTAAAAAACGCGTTTCGATTGCCCCCAAATCCGCAATCACTCTATTTCTTTTTGTCCCATTCTCCTGAACGGTCTCCACCAGTGATGCCACTAGCCTGGTTCTCCGACGGCTGCCGTCGGATTCCGCATCTTGTTTTTCCCATCTGATGTCCAGGCTCATTGTTCCGATAGGTGACGATGTGTTCGGACTGCGTCACGGTGGCGTTTGGCACCTTCGTCAGGTCTTAAGGGCAAACGCACTAAGGTTGCCGCGGTATATTCGACTTTCCGACTTTCAAATCTTAATAGGCGGTCAATTTAAACGGTTGTGCCACATTGTGGCATTACCTTATGTATTTTTACGATGCGATGTCAACAAGATTTCAAAGGAAAGTCGAATTTAATATTTTCATGACCCACGACCCCTCTTCCCGTTGTCGGCGGAGATCCAACATCGCGTTCAACATTTGTAAGGGCAGAAGTGATGAAAACAATAGCCTTCAGGGTCTCCATATGGCTTGCCAGTTGTTCGGATGCACTCCGAGATCATGCTTTTGGACATGTCCGCGTAATCCGTTTGTTTTTCTTCTTCTTTCTTGCAGGTCATGCAGATCGGTTGATGGGAATAAACCGAGAGAATTCTCTGATCGCGCTTGTCCAGTTTTTCGCTGCAGACAGTGCATCGCTCGGCACACGTCAGGTTCTTTCTCCATTGATCGTTCATCATGAGCCTCCTTCATCACGGTGATCTCAACTGCCCCAAACTAATGCATTTACCCGGTAATGCAACCGACGCTAAAATCAGCCAACTGAAGCGAGGCGGTATGGTCAAATCCAAACGCGGTTTTCAGGGGGGCTATACGTTGCTGCGCCCGCCGGATAGACTTACCGTCGGTGACATCATACGTCTGATCGAATCACCTGAATCGCTTCATTGTGTTTCTTGTATCTCCAGAGACGGCTGCGATTTGAAAGGCGATTGTGCATTTTTACCAATGTGGGCCAAGGCTCAAAAGGCGATGGTCGACGTCTTCGACAATACGACGATCCACGATCTCATTGACGGCGAGTCTCAACCGACTATTAACCCCATCACCATCCGACCGCACCTTTCAGTAACCGCGATCCTGCAGAGCTGGCCACCATCTAAGGGTCACAGTAAGAAATAATTCCACAAGATTGCGCCGGATTTGGGTTCGTCTACATAAATAAGATACTGTTAAAATTGTAAAATATTATATATCATTTTTTTTAATAAAATGCGTAAAAAAGGATTGACATGAAAACTCTTTCTCGACTAAATAGATCAACATTCATCTCGATCAAAATAGTCAAGAAACCTATCGGCCAGTTCGGCCGATAAAGATTGAAAATGATTCGAGCCAAGAAGAGCGAGCAATACGCCTTGCGAGCCATCCTGGAGCTGGCCAAGTTCAAGGGCAAGGGTCCCATGAAGATTTCTGAAATCGCCGCGGCACAGGCCATTCCGCTGCGGTTCTTAGAGGTGATCCTCGGTCAGCTTAAGGGCAGCGGATTTGTCGATTCCAAACGTGGCCATCAGGGTGGGTATTACCTCTTGCGATCTCCAGACCAAATTACAGTCGGCGACGTGCTGCGATTCCTGGAGGGCGAAGAGGACCCGACCCAAAAAGTGTCCTGCATGTCCAAAAAGGAATGCCCGTTTGAGTGCGAATGCGCCTTTGTACCGATGTGGAAAAAAGTGAATGCCGCCATCTTCAAAATTTACGACGAGACGACGTTCGCGGATCTTATGGCATATGAAAACCGGCTTGGCGGACTGCTGACTTAATTCCGGAAGTTCCATTCCAGAAAAGGACAATATCAAGGAATTCAAACATGAAGAAAGGCAATTCTCTGCTTCGAGGTACGGGTATTTTCGCATGTATCATCACGCTGACGATTTTGATCCTGAGTTTTGGGGTGCAGGGAGTACAACAGGTTCCCGACCCGGAAACCGAGATCCGGTCTGATCTGATCCGGTCTGACCTGGTCCGGTCTGATGTGATCATCATCGACACGCTGAAGACCTTCGGCAAGCTCGATAGGTCGCCGGTGGTTTTTCTACACGGCAAGCACACCGAAGCCCTGGCAAAACAGAACCAGGACTGCAGTGTCTGCCATCTTTCCGACGAAAAGAACCGCCGGTCATATAAGTACAAGCGGATCAAGGACACCGAGAAGCAGACCGTGATGGATCTTTACCACAATGGATGCATCTCCTGCCACAAGGAAACAAAGGCTGCCGGCAGAAAAAGTGGTCCGCTCACCTGCGGGGCATGCCACCAGGATGACCCCCAGGTGGTTTCAGACCGCCGCCCAATAGGAATGGACAAGTCGCTGCACTACCGCCACACCAAAACCCTCGAAGACAAGTGCGAAAAGTGTCACCACGTTTACAACCAGCAAACCAAAGCCCTCGAATACGTCAAAGGCCAGGATGCCGCCTGCCGCTTTTGTCACGGCGACGTCACCGTTGAGAACCGGATCGACGCCCGTCAGGCCTTCCACCAGGCCTGTGTCGGATGCCACCAGGAACGCCTGGCGCAAAAACAGACCGCCGGCCCGGACATGTGCGTTAGGTGTCACGATCCCGAGGAACAGAAGCTGATCGGGGTCGTCGAGGACGTCCCGCGGATGAAAGCCGGCCAGCCGGACGTGGTGTTCATCAAAAGATTCTCCGGACAAGAGCCGCAGACCAACCCGGAGGGTGAAACCCTCATGAACCGCGTGCCGTTCAACCACAAGGCTCACGAGGGGTTCAACGATAACTGCCGCGTCTGCCACCATACCACCACGAAGGCTTGTGTCAGCTGCCATACCCTCAAAGGGGACGAAAAAGGCAAACAGGTGCAGCTCGAACAGTCCATGCACCAACTGAACGCCTCCCAGAGTTGCGTCGGCTGCCACAGCACCCAGCAGGAGCAACCCCAATGCGCCGGCTGCCACAGTTCGGCCAACCGGAAGCTCACTGGCGTTAACGATGCCGCCGCCTGCCGTACCTGCCACATGACGCCGCTGGAGCCCTCCGCGAACCCGGCCCTGAAACCGGACGATCAGGCCCAGGCGGCTGCGCTGATGGAATCCCGCACAAAAGTGAGCGGGACTTACCCGGTGGATAAAATTCCGGAAAAAGTGGAGATCAAGGCGCTGTCGAACCAGTATCAACCGGCCCAAATGCCGCACCGCAAAATAGTGCAGTCCCTCGAACAAAGAATCGCAAACAGTAAACTGGCGGCCACCTTTCACCGTGAGCCGGAAACCCTCTGTCAGGGGTGCCATCATAACAGCCCCATCGCGCAGAAACCGCCCAAGTGCAACAGTTGTCACGGCCAACCGTTCATCGAGCGGCAACCGGCCCGACCGGGAATGATGGCGGCCTACCACCAGCAGTGCATCGGGTGCCATACCAGTATGGGGCTTGAAAAACCCGCGGCCACAGACTGCACGGTTTGTCACGCCAAAAAATAGATTGAGCCGCTATGCATGTGAATCCTTTGTTGGGAAACTGCTAACCAAGACATTCAAGCTGTAGGGGTAAGTTTATGTCCATTTCAAGAAGAAAATTCCTTGGGTGGTTGGGGGCAGCCGGTCTGAGCGCAACCATCAGTCGAACGGCCCACTCTGCCGCCAACAAACACTTCAGCGGGTATCCGGACAGTGGCAGTGTCCTGTTCGACAACACCCTCTGCATCGGCTGCCGGAAGTGTGAGGCCGGGTGCAACAAAGTCAATGACCTGCCGGCACCGGACCGGCCCTTCGACGACCTTTCCGTAATGGATAAAAACCGCCGGACCCATGCTGGCACCTTCACAGTGGTTAATCGCTACGAGATTGCGTCCGCTCCAAAAGGACCACTATACCGAAAAATCCAGTGCAATCACTGCCTGGAGCCGGCCTGCGCCTCGGCTTGTTTCGTGAGCGCCTTCAAAAAGACCGAAACCGGTGCCGTGACCTATGACGAGTCGGTCTGCGTCGGCTGTCGCTACTGCATGATTGCCTGCCCCTTCGAGATCCCGACCTACGAATACGACAAGGCCCTGACCCCCAGGATTCGAAAGTGTACCCTCTGTTATCCCCGGATCGTAAAAGGACTCCTCCCCGGCTGTGTGGAAGCCTGTCCGACCGAAGCGCTCACCTACGGAAAGCGAAATGATCTGCTCCGACTCGCTCGGGGACGCATCCACCAGTATCCGGGTCGTTATATCGACCACATATATGGTGAGCATGAAATGGGCGGAACGAGTTGGCTCTACCTTTCCGGTGTGCCTTTTCGAGATCTGGCAATGCGGGAGGACCTGGGAAACATTCCGGCGCCGTCCCTCACAAACGGGGCCTTGAAAGTTGTGCCGATTGTGGCCGGCATGTGGCCGGTGTTGTTAACCGGTATCTACGCCATTTCAAAACGCAAAGATAAAATAGCCGAAGCTGAGAGTTCCCAGGCCGTCGCCGCCGCACGGGAAGAAGCCGAGGCAGAAGCCAAGGCCGCAATCGAGAAAGCTCTGGTGCAGGCTAAAAAAGAGAAAGAAAAAGAAATCGAAATGCACGTCAAAAAGGCCCTTGAAGAGGCGGCCGAGGCTCAAAAAGAAGCTGCCGCCAAGTCGGAAAGCGAGGAGGATGCCTGATGCCCGAAGAAACTGCAAAAACCGGCAAATACTATTTTAGGCCTTTTACGCCGTTTAACATCATCACCGGTATCATCGTCATTATCGGACTCCTTCTGACCGTGCTGCGCTTCACCCGTGGCCTGGCAACCGTCACGAACCTGTCCGACTACACCCCCTGGGGAATCTGGATCGGTTTTGACCTGTTGGTGGGTGTCGCCCTGGCGGCTGGAGGGTACGTAACCTCGGCGGCGGTGTACATTTTTGGTCTGAAGAAATACCATTCCGCCGTGCGGCCCGCAATTCTGACGGGTCTTCTCGGCTATGTCCTGGTGGTGCTGGCCCTGAACTATGACGTCGGACGCCCCTGGCGTCTTCCGTATCCATTTTTAGTACAGCAGGGCACCACATCCCTGCTCTTTGAGGTCGGTGCCTGTGTGGCCCTCTACCTCACGGTTCTTTTCATCGAGTTTTCACCGGCGGCCATGGAGTGGCTCGGCCTGAAGCGCGCGCGCAATCTGGTGGTCCGACTGACCCTGCTGCTGACGATTTTTGGGGTGGTGCTCTCTACGCTGCACCAGTCGTCGTTGGGTGCCCTTTTTCTCATTGCACCCTCCAAAGTCCACCCGCTCTGGTACTCTATCTACCTGCCGGTGTATTTCTTTGTGTCGAGTATCATTGCCGGCCTATCGATGGTGATATTCGAAAGCTCACTCTCACACCGGTATTTCAAAGACAAAATGGACCCCGAACACCTGGCCGATAAGGACACGGTGGCTTTGGGATTCGGCAAGGCGGCCGCCCTGGTGCTGGCCGGCTATTTCACCATTAAGGTGATCGGTATCGCGACGGACAACAACTGGCACTACCTGACGACTGGGTACGGGGCCTGGTATTTGGTCGAACTTCTGGGTTTCGTGGCCTTGCCGTGCTTCCTTTATGCGGTGGGCGTGCGGGATAGGAACCTGACGCTCATCAAGTGGACAGCCGTCTGGACGGTCCTGGGGATAATCCTCAACCGATTCAACGTCAGCATGATCGCTTTCAACTATCATCTGCCCTCCAGCGAGCGGTATTTTCCCTCCTGGATGGAGATCGGCATCTCGATCTTCATCGTTACGATTGGCCTGATCATGTTCCGGTTCATCGTGACCCGCATGCCGATTTTCTACGCGCACCCGAAATACAAGGGCACCCATTGATCGTTTCGAAAGAGCCCGCCTCCACAAGGACGAGCAGATGCCTTCCGGAAGGAAGATATGAACCGTCGGAGGGAAAGACAACCGTTTTAATCGAGGATTGACAGTCTCATGGAACTGAACATTCACACCCTGCAGGATTTCATGCTGCACACGGAGAACATCACCTACATCCTGATTGTGGTCGCACTGATCGGCCTGACCGGCTTCTGGATTTTTCTGTCCGGGCGGGATGAAGACTAAGGACACCGAGTGTTCCACGGCGAAAAAAGGACCACCGGCATTAGCGCCTGACCTGACTCGGCGGGTGGAAACCGGAACACGGGTTCCGGCGCCCAACGATCACCGGACTTCAATTTAACGCTACGGAGTTTCCCATGTACGACTTTGTCACCGGCCCGCTGGTATGGATCGCATTTCTGACCTTTTTTTTCGGCCTGATCGCCCGCGCCGTTTGGTACGTCAAAGGCCTTAACTGGCAGATGGACCGCGTGGCCTACCGGCCGCATATGCGCCACGGCATAAAAGGAGCCGCGCGTTCCATTTTTTTCTGGTTGTTTCCCTATGGCACCCATAGCTGGCGCCAAAATCCCGTGTTCACTTTCCTGGTATTTATTTTTCATATCGGTTTGCTGGTGACACCGGTTTTCCTGCTGGGACACAACATCCTGCTGAAAACCAGCTGGGGATTCAGTCTGCCGACCTTATCGGAAACCGCCGCGGATGTGCTGACCTTTGCCGTTATTGTTTCGGCCCTATTCCTGGTTCTGCGGCGGATTGCGCTGACCGAGGTCAGGATCATCACCAACGCCTATGACTACCTTCTGGTCGCCATCGCCGTGGCGCCCTTTGTCACCGGTCTTCTGGCCCGCTACCAGGTTGCCGACTACCAGTTCTGGCTGATTGTTCACATCTTGTCCGGTGAAATACTTTTAATCGCGATTCCCTTGACCAAACTGTCGCACTTTGTTCTCTTCTTCATGACCCGGGCCCAACTGGGGATGGACTACGGTATTAAGCGCGGTGGCATGAAAGGCAAGGGCCTGGCCTGGTAAATGAACCAAACTTTGTTGATGCGGAGATAAAATATGCCTGACGGGAAACTTTGCAACAAGAAAACGGTTGACACTCTGGAGCAGCTGCATGCCCTGCTGGCAGACAAGAGCGGCAAACAGTACTACGAGGAAATGAACCACCTGGAGATCGATGACAAAGCGCTTTGGGCGACCCTCCAGAAGACATTCAAATCCCGGATGAAAACCTGGCTCGGCATCTGCTCGCACTGTGGGCTGTGCGCCGACTCCTGTTTTTACTACCTGGCCAACGACCGGGATCCGACCCAGGTGCCATCCTACAAGATTCAACAAACCCTCGGTGAACTCATTCGACGCAAGGGCAAGGTAGACAACGCCTTCATGCAGATGTGCATGGACACGGCCTATTCAAAGTGCACCTGCTGCACCCGCTGCGGCGTCTACTGTCCGTTCGGCATCGATACGGGGATTATGTTCAGTTACCTGCGGGGCCTGCTCTTCTCCCAAGGCTTTGTTCCCTGGGAAATGAAAATCGGAACCGGTATGCACCGGATCTACCGCGCCCAGATGGATGTAACCTCCGAGGACTGGGTTGAAACCTGCGAGTGGATGGCCGAGGAGTACGAGGAAGACTGGCCGGGACTGAAAATTCCCGTCGATGTGGAAACCGCCGACATCATGTACACCGTCAACGCACGGGAACCCAAACATTACCCGGAAGACCTGGCCGAGGCCGCCATCCTGTTCCACCTTGCCGGCGAAAACTGGACGGTTCCCAGTGAAGGCTGGGAGGAAACCAGCCTGGCGATGTTTGCCGGAGACTGGGCGGCGTGCAAGATGCAGGTCGAAAGTGTCTATGCGGCCATGGAACGGTTGAAACCCAAGCGCATGGTGGTCACCGAATGCGGGCACGCCTATCGGGCAACGGTTATCGAAGGCCCCTACTGGGCCGGTATCAAAACCGGTCAACCTCCGGCGCCCAGCATCCATTATGTGGAGTGGGTCGCAGAGGCCCTGCGCACCGGTAAGCTAAAGGTCGATCCCTCGAAAAAAATCAAGGATCCGGTCACTTACCAGGATTCCTGCAATTACATTCGAAACGCCGGCCTGGGCGATGTCGCCCGTGAGATCATGAGTTACATTGCCGAGGATTTTCGGGAAATGACGCCCTGCCGGGAGCACAACTTCTGCTGCGGGGGCGGTGGCGGACTGAACGGCATCGGTCGTTACCGTCAGCAACGCAATGTCGGACTCAAGATCAAAAGGGACCAGATTTTGGCCACCGGCGCCAAGCTGGTCGTGTCTCCGTGTCACAACTGCTGGGATGCGATCCGGGACTTGGAGGAGATTTACAAGATCGGCATTCGGTGGAGCTTCCTGAAACCACTGCTGCTGAGCATGGTGGAGGTCCCGGAGCACATGAAGCCGATCGAACAGTAAAGCGACGACGAAACTCTTGCAGGAAATTTTCATAACCGGATAGACAGAGCTGAACAGCGGCACCTTTCATCCTGTACGGCAGGCGCTCCCATGAACACGATCCGGCTGCAAAGCGACGGGGCGATTATCGACAACCGCAAACGGGTCGAAACCGACCCGCTGAGCTACTTGAGCTTCAAAGTGGAGCTGGCAGAGGACTTTACCCTGCGAAGTTTCTTCCGGATGATCACGCGCTATCCGCTGCTGGTGAAGCTCAATGCTTTCTTCCCGTCGTACCTGGAGCAATACCGCGCCTGCCCCGAAGGCAACTGTGTCGGTGCCGGATTCGATTTCCTGGAATTCGGCAAAACGGTGGAGATGATCGGCTTCCCCGGTGAGCCGCGCCTGGAAATATATCACTCCCTGAGAGGCGTTTGCGGGACGGAAGTCGGTGAGATCAAATCTTCGCGGCTGGAGCGGCTGCTGGACCTGCCGTTGAGACTGGGCAAACTGAAGCATGTGGTATTCGGAGACCGGATGGAGGATTTCGAATTTGAGACCGTCTTTACCTTGTTCGAATTCGTTGACGGAATTGCGTGGGAGCTCAGCTTTCATGGAACACCCGATGCATGCGACTTAAGGAGATGAACGATGTTTGAAAAATTATTGTTTGCCACGACCGCGTCACCGGTATGCGACAACGCCGCCAAAGTCGCCTTCGACCTGGAATTGAAATGGGACGCCAAACTGTTCCTGTTTCACGTGTTGGGAATTCCCACCCGGGGGTTCAGTCAATTCGTGACGGACGTCCGCACCGGTGAAACCGACCAGGTGAACGGCGATTACATCGAGTGGGTCAAAGAGGAGATGCGCAACACCTACGCTGATCTTCTCGCTGACAGCGAAAACAACGAAATTGACTCGGTCGTGGGGGTGCCCCACCGGGAAATTCTTCGCAAGGCCCGCAAGGAAGACGTCGACATGATCATCATGGGGGCTCACACGCGCGACGAAGATGTCGGGGCCACCCGCTACCGGGCCGTCGTCGGCAGCACCATGCAGAAGGTGGCCAAGGCCGCCCGTTGCCCGTTGGTCATCATCAGCCGACCTTGCACGACGTGCTGGAAACTGTTTTCCAACATCGTTGTCGGAGTCGATTTTTCGAAGGCTTCGGACTATGCCTTCCTGTGGGCGTACAAACTTGCCAAGGAAGTCGGGGCCAAACTGCATGTGTTCCATGCCTTGGATTTCAATTTCGGTCGGGGCGGGCAAGTGAAGGTTCTGCCCGAGATCGAGACATTGGTCGCACAGGCCCGCTCGAAAATCAACAGCAGCATTCTGACCAA
>JBDNAO010000239.1:0-3458 GCA_039768375.1 Desulfobacterales bacterium
TATAATGTTACACCCTTAGCAGCCGCACAATCTCTTGCGACTTAATTTAGTTTCACACGAGGGTTCAAAGGTTCAGGGTTCATGGTTCAAGGTTCAATAAAAGACATTCTTCCTTAAACCCGGAACGTTGAACGTTGAACTTGGAACCTTTTTGAGTTCAAGGTTCAAAGGTTCAGGGGTTCAAAGGTTATAACCGATGGATGCGGAACACCCTATTGGTCAAGATCCGGCATACTCGACATACCCCATTGGGTGAAACATGGAATTCGACTCAATCGACGCGTAATACGATTAATAGAGACCAGTTATGGCTCTTTAGTACGAAAATAGAATTTAAAGAAGGGAATGTGCCATGAAGATAATTCAGAACGGTTTTCAACGGCTCTTGAGATTGACTCTCTTTTGGATCTTTGTCCTAAGTCTCGTTTCAAGCTCGGGTGCGGGTCTTGACAGCCGCACCCTCAAAGGTGGTCTCGGCAATCTGTTGACGGCCCCGGTCAATGCCGCTGAAACGGATCAATCCTTCCAAAAGCCGCCGGCGCCCTCTTGGCCTCAGGAAAATAGTGACCTTGCGCCGGACCCTGCGGTCCTGTTCGGGGAACTCCCAAATGGCTTCAGGTATGCCCTCATGGAAAACCGTACGCCCAAGGACAGGGTCAGCATCAACCTGAAAGTCATGAGCGGCAGCCTGAACGAAAACGACGATCAGAAGGGTGTGGCCCACTTTCTGGAACACATGCTTTTTAACGGATCAACCCATTTTGCACCCGGGGAACTGGTGAAGTATTTCCAAAGCATCGGCATGCAGTTCGGTGCCGATGCAAACGCCTACACCGGCTTCGGTGAAACGGTCTATTTGGTTCTTCTGCCTGAGGGGGACGAGAAAAATCTCAGCGAGGGGCTTCTGGTCATGAGGGACTATGCCGACGGGGCTTCTTTGTTACCGTCCGAGATCGACCGCGAGCGAAAGGTCATCCTATCAGAGATGCGCAGTCGGGACTCGGCATCTTATCGCACTTACGTGGCCGGCCTCGGTTTCGAAGCTCCCGAAGCAAGGTTGTCGCAGAGGCTTCCCATCGGAAGCGCGGAAGTCATCCGGAACGCAGACCGTAAACTTCTCAAAGACTTCTATGATACCTGGTACAGACCGGATAACATGGTCCTGGTGATGACCGGTGATTTCGATGCCCGGTTGGCCGAGCGGCTCATAAAAGATCGATTCAGCGATTTATCCGCCCGCACGCCGCAACGGGAAAAACCCGAATTCGGCACCGTCAACCATGCGGGTATCAAACCCTTTTACCATTTCGAAAAGGAAGCGGGCAACACCTCGGTTTCTCTGGAAGTTATCGAAAAGGTGCCCCACCGTCCGGATTCCGCCAGCCTTCAGGAGCAACTGCTCCTGGAAGAGGTCGCCGATCGAATGCTCCAGCATCGTCTGGATGCTCTGGTCAAGAAACCTGATACGCCGTTTACGGATGTGTCCTCCGGTTCGGGAACGTTTCTGCGTCAATTGAAAACGGCGATGATCAGTGCCGAAGGC
The DNA here is from genome assembly GCA_039768375.1 of Desulfobacterales bacterium. Lineage (GTDB taxonomy): Bacteria > Desulfobacterota > Desulfobacteria > Desulfobacterales > SG8-13 > JARFQH01. The sequence goes on from JBDNAO010000239.1 coordinate 1,544, forward strand.
AACCCCGAAGACTGGGATAAAATGCTGAATTTAATCGAGCAGACCCTCAGAAGCGCCCTTGATTTCGGCTTCACCCAGACTGAACTGGAGCGCGTCAAAAAAAGCGTGCTGGCCGAGTACGACGACGCGGTGAAAACATCCAACACCCGCGACAGTCGCCGACTGGCAATGCAGATCATCTCTTCGTTGAATCGAGACCGGGTTTTTCAATCACCGCAGCAAAGAAAAGCGCTCGTGGGCCCGATGTTTGAGGCCCTCACTCTCGACCGGGTAAACACAGCCTTTCGGGACGTCTGGTCGCCCCCTCACAGGCTCGTCATGGTCACCGGGAATACGGTCCTGACCACCGGCGAAACCCCTCCCGAGCGCCAGTTACTGGCCGCTTATGACCGCAGCCGGTTGACGGCGGTCGCCCCCAACGGGGAGGCGAAACCCGTCCGCTTTCCTTACCTGCCTGACCCCTCATCCAAGGATCGCATTGTCAACAGAATGTCCCTTCCGGATCTCGGGATCACCCAGATCGATTTTGCGAACGGGGTGCGCCTGAATCTCAAAAAGACCGATTTCAAGAAAAATGAGGTCTTGGTCAACATCGCCTTCGGCACCGGCCGGTCCGGTGAACCGCATAACCTGCCGGGCCTTTCCGAACTCGGCCAGGCGGTTGTCAATGAAAGCGGTCTGGGCCCATTGAGTCGCGATGATATCGAACGGGCCATGGCCGGCAGTAACACCACGGTTGACTTTACCGTCGCAGAAGACCATTTTGCTTTAGAAGGTAAAACGGTGTCGGAAGAGACGCGTCTGTTGTTTCAGCTGTTGTACGCTCATTTGACGGATCCGGTTTACAGCAAGGAGGCATACGCCCTTTCGATGCAGCGATTTGGTCAGATGTACACGGCGCTTTCCCGATCGATCGATGGGCAGATGCAGCTTTCCGGATACCGTTTCCTGGCCGGCGGCGATCTGCGTTTCGGCCTTCCGCCTTTCGGTTCTTTCGCGGCCTTGACGCTCAAAAACGTGCGTTCCTGGATTGATACCGCCTTGAAAAACGAGCCCTTGGAGGTATCCGTGGTCGGCGATTTTGACGAGGCGACGGTGGTCGATATCGTTGGCACCTATATCGGCAGCCTGCCCGCCCGGCCGGGTTTGGGCGGCGAGAAACGATCTTCCTCGATCCGATTCCCGGCCGCGCAGTCTTTAGACATACAGGTTGAAACGGAAATTCCCAAAGCCTTGATCGTGGTCGCCTATCCCACCGAAGACATGTGGGACATCAAACGCACGCGCCGCCTGGCCGTGTTGGGTGAAATCTTCTCGGACCGGCTGCGGGAGCGGTTGCGGGAGAGTCTGGGGGCTACCTATTCGCCGTACGCCTACAACAGGCCCTGGCGGGCCTACCCCGGCTATGGCGTATTTCAAGCTGCGGCGCTGGTGGACCCGGCCCAGACGACTGTTGTCGTGGATGAGGTCAGGCAGATCATATCCGATCTCTCAAAAAACGGCATCCGCCCGGATGAGCTGGAAAGGTCTCTCGGCCCGAGCCTCACCGGGATAAAGGACCGCATCCGCACCAACGCTTACTGGCTCGATACGGTCCTGACGGGGTCAAAACAATTTCCCCAGCAGATCGAGTGGAGCCGGACGATCCAGACTGATTACGCCGACATAACCAGCCGTGAACTGTCGCAGCTGGCCGCTAAGTACCTGAACAATGACAAGGCGGCCGCGATCGTCATCAAACCGGCCTGAAAGGATCGGCTCTTGACGCCGCTTGGTTTTGCACACTATTACCGAGGTTGAGCGGTTTCCCGCCCAGGCGGGATTCAACGTTCTGGGTTGAGGGATGAAAGAAATTTGAGGTTTCAGGTGTCAGGTGTCGGCTAATTAGTGCCCATCCGCGGTTTCATTAGGGAAA
>JBDNAO010000240.1:0-13676 GCA_039768375.1 Desulfobacterales bacterium
AGCCATCAGCCAGAAACCTGGAATCCACAGGCCAACGACCACCCAGACGATCAGGGACCACGCCAGCGCCTTGGCCGGGAACTTCCCAAATGCATTGGGCCAGACCATAAAGGTCAGCGCCGCGTATCCCGCACAACCCAGTGCCAGGTAATTGCTCGGGGCAACAAGCTGCTTGCCGCCTTCCAGGACCGAGCTTCCAGTTTGAATATGCTGCAGTTGGTAAAAACCGCACTTTGAACACACCGTTGGCTCAGCCGGAATCTGGTTTAACAATCTTCTCCGGCCACACATCGTTCGAGCGCAGCGGCAATCTTCTCCCGTTTTAACGCCTTGCCGATTATGGAAACTTTGCTCTCTTTCACCTGCCCCATGGGTTGAAATGAAAATTCTCCCGACGCCAGCTCCATCAGAATCCCGCGTTCGCCGAGGCGAAAGACTCCCTTGGCCCGGACAATCTCGCCGATCCCGGAGTTGGATTCATTCAACTCCCGAAAAAACGCTTCGAGGGCACTCCGATCAAATGACAGATCTCCGAGAACACGTCCGTAAGATTCGTAGCCAAGGGCGTCCTCTTCTTCGTGAAAATGGGGATGTCTTTCGCTGTCAGCTTCTGCCATCACATATTCGTCGTCATCATAGGGCCGCTCGTGTTCATCTTCGATACGGGTTCTTTTGGAACGTGGGGCAGCGGATAGGGCGAGGTGATAGTCGGCCCAATCCACTGCCCCGAACTCTGCCATCAACACGGTTATTTCAGGATTGATCGCTGATATGGCGCTTCGGGTCACCATGGCCTTTGGCGTATCCACCTTGTCGCATTTATTCAGAAGGACGACATCGGCATTTTCCACCTGAGATTCCACAAAATGACGATTGGCTTTATACAATCCCATGAACCCGGTCGCATCGGCAATCAGGATATCGTTTATTTCCCGGATGGTATCCTCGAAGAGTTGGGCCGCGATGATGGATCTAACCTGGGCAATGGTGGCGACACCGGTCGGCTCTATGATAACCCTTTCGGGCCCGATGGTGCGGCAGATGTCCAACAGCTGTGACCTGAAATCGGCCTGGAGCGTGCAGCAGATACATCCGCTGGGCATCTCCACCACATTGCCGCCTTGCGCGGCCAGCAATTCGCCGTCGATGCCGACTTCGCCAAATTCATTCACCAGGACCACGGTTTTTTCTTTTGAGCCCCATTCCTTGAGGACCCGGGTGATAAACGTGGTTTTACCGACGCCCAGAAACCCGAAAACGATATCAACGATCATTTTCTTTACCTGGTAGTGGTTTTAGCCATTCCATTTGCCCCGCATCGACTCCCAGCTTTCTCCGGCCAAGGCATCTTCAGCCATACCGGGTGCCTGGCTGGCCTCCTTGCCCCAAATTCCGAGGTCGAATTCCGTCACATACTCCTCGCAGACCGCGCCGCCACCGCAAATAAAAGGAATTTGAAGATTGGCCTGTCTCAATTGATGGGCAATCTTGGGAAAGGCCGTCATGGTGGTGGTCATCAGTGCCGTACCGGTGACCATGACCGGACGATTCTCTTTGCACGCGGCGACCACCTTGTCGGTAGGGACATCGGCACCCAGGTCGATGACCTCAAAGCCATTGGCGTTGAGCAATGCATTGACGATTACCTGCCCGATGTCGTGGATGTCCCCTTCAGCGGTGTGGGTGACGACCTTGCCTTTGCGATCCATGGATTTGCCCATTTTCTTCTCACACTCGGCAATGCCTGCGTTCATCGCATCCGAGGAGAGAATGACCTGGGGCAGAAAATAAACCCCCTCATCCCACAAACGGCTCACCTCGTTCATGCCCGCGATCAAGGCGTCGTTAATGACCTCCAGGGGGGATTTGTCTTTCAGGGCCGCTTGGACAGCGGGAACGATCCCCTCTTCCTCGCCCTCAACAACAAATTTGGCGATTCCCTGCAGCGTTGCGTCTTTGGAGACGGTTTTGGCCTCGCCTGTTTTTTCGAGATCAAGATCGTAACGTTTGAAAATGTTAGAAAAATCGTTTAATACTTTCATCTTCTTTCTCCTTTCTAACTGTTACAGTTGACAGCCAGTTGGCTCGACGGGAACCAACATCACGCCTCGATATGAGGCGATTTTCCACTGTTAATGCGCCTTGGCTATTTCTACCATGGCCAGCAGGTTTTCCGTGGGGGTACCCGGCGCTACCGCACATCCTGGGGCAAGGATTTGGATACCGTCGGCAACGGATTCTTCACAACCCTCTTTGACGGTCTCGGCGTCCTTCATAAACAGTGTAGTGGCAGTGTCCACCCCTCCCATCAGGATGGCTTCGGCGCCGCATTTTTCGCGCGCCAGTTTGGCACTGGCTTTGGGCTCCAAACTCAGGATCTCCGCTCCGGTCTGTCCCATCCACGCGATGATCGGATCGACATTGCCGCAAATATGGAGAATCTTGGGGACCGGAATGGCCTCACACTGCTTGCGCTGATATTCCAATTCGTAGTCCCGATACGTCTTGGGGGCAATCAATTCGGGGGAGGCGGTCATATCTTCGATCGATATGATATCCGCGCCGGCATCGATCAACGCTTTCGCCAGGGCGGTGCCGGCTTTTTCCCCAACCTCCAGGAAGGGGCGCATCTTTTCGGGCGCTTTGAAGGTCGCTTTAAGAAGGGGAACACTGTCCAGCAGCGATCCGGCTATCGTGAAGGGCCCAATAATTCCCGCCACGATGGCGACCTCATCGCCCACTTCCTTCTTCAGAATTTCCACGGCTTTAATCAGCTCAGGGATAAGTCCCCTGGAAAGAAAATCATTCGGAAAGACCGGTGTGTCGTCAATTTTGTAAGGGGGCGGATGCTCGATGCCTGGAATTCCCTCTATTTCTCTTATTTTTCCCGGCTTGCGTTTGCAGCCAAGCGCAACGGCCTCGAATGTTTGACAGAAAGGAACGCGCACGGCGTCAAAACCCAGCACCTTGTACGCCGCCAAAGCCTGCTTGGCCATGACCTCCCCTTTATCATGACCGTCGGGCCAATAGGCGTCCACCTTATCCATCTGATCATAGGTAACAGTGGAATTGGCCCCAAAACACGGCATCCGGTCCGGTTTTTGGTGATTGATAACCGCCATTACCCGTTCTTTCGCATTCATTTCGGTATCCCTCCTTTGGTGTAGTGAAATAAGTATTCATAGGTTGAGCGTTTTCCCGCCCAGGCGGGATTCAACGTTCTGGGTTGAGAAGCCCTTAAACAGCTCATATTTAAAGAATTCTGGATTCATGATGTTTGTAAAGACTACGAGAAGCGACGCGTTTCAAAAGGGTGTCCTGTGGTCTCCGGCGGTCCGGTTGCAGAGTGACGACATGTCGGCTCAGCAGCCGAACAGATCGGGTGTATCCGGGAATCCGGATTCAAATCACAGGGTACAATAACCTTCGGCAATTAAAAAATGCGCCTTACGAATGCCCAATGAACTGTTCGCCGAACACACCGGCGAAGAGAGTCAACAATACCGATCGGTGACCATGAATAAACACGAACTGAGAATGAAACTGAAAGGAACGTTGCAGAGGTCTGCCTTGGGCAATCGCGTCATTTGTTTGAATCGTTCTCACAAATGTCCGCTTCACCCTCGAAAGCGGGGCATGTTGGTGGGGGAAGGTATCCTGACTTGCGGCTTGGGGTACTCTCTGCGCCTTCCCATTCCCTTCATCAGTGGGAACAGTGGCCAAGTGCAGATTTTCCTCCCCAAAGGACCATGTGATATCGCTTTTGTCCTTTGAAGACTTTACCCTCTAAACGAACATGGAACATAGAGGTAAAGATTTCCGCTCACAGTTGCGGGGCAGTGATGGAATTACACCATTTTCCCTTCCGAAATGAACAAGATCGAGCAGGAAAGATCATAAACGTCCACATTATCTTTTACATAATATGCATATTAGATGCCAAATATTATAAAATATGGTTTAGCTTTGAATTGCATGTGATTACAGTTGGTTGATAGATTTAAAATACCATCACTGATTGGCCGACACGTGTTTTCTAAACCACATTCACGAACTGAATCCTTGATGAATTTATAAGTCCATAAAGATAATAGAGAGTTAGCGTAGTGACAGAAATGTCACACTATGACACTGGATTACGTTTCGGTCTGTGGGGCAACAGGCTCTCTTTCGATTGCATACTCTTTCATTTTCCGCCAAAGGGTGCGCGGGTTGATACCCGTCATTCGAGCGGTTTCGGATACGTTGCCACCATAGCGGTTCAGTGCCTCCTGAAGGTATGCTTTCTCAAACCGCTTTTCGACCATGGCGCGGGCCACTTTGAATGGAATTTCCGTGTCGACGGAATACGGGGGCGCTTCTCGACTGGCAGACGCCGCGATATCGTGGGAAAATATGATCGTATCGATGATATCCTTCTCGGCGATGACAAAGGCCCTTTCGAGAACGTTTTCCAGTTCTCGGACGTTTCCGGGCCAATCGTACTGCATCAAGCGGCTCATGACCTGCGTCGAAACCCGTCCTATATTTTTGTTAAATTTGCGATTGAAGATGCGGATAAAATGATCGACCAGGAGGGGGATGTCGTCAATTCTTTCGCGCAAGGGCGGGATATGGATGGGAACCACATTGAGCCGGTAATAGAGTTCCACTCGAAATTCGCCCCTGTCGATTTTTTCCTTGATCGTCTGATTGGTGGCCGAGATAATTCGAACGTCCACATCGATTTCCCGGTTGCCGCCGACGCGTTCGATTTTTTTCTCCTGGGTGACCCTCAGCAGTTTCACTTGCAATCCGGGGGAGATATCACCGACTTCGTCCAGAAAAAGGGTGCCCCCTTGGGCATATTCAAATTTACCCCTTTTGGTCCGGATAGCACCTGTAAATGCACCCTTTTCATGGCCGAACAATTCTGTCTCCAGCAGATTCTCTGCCAAAGCGCCGCAATTGATCCCCACAAACGGTTTATTTTTCCTGTTGCTGTTGAAATGAATGGCCTTGGCCACCAACTCCTTGCCGACGCCGGTTTTACCGGTAATGAAAACCCGCGTATCGGTGGGAGCAACTTTCTCGATCAGATCGTATATGGCCTGCATTTTATGGTTCTTGCCAATGATGTTGCCAAAGGCATATCGCTGATCGACCTCTTTCCTGAGATCCCGAATCTCTTTCAGCATCCGTCTTTCGCGCAGCGTCTTTTCGACGGCGATCAGCAGGGCTTCCGGTTCAAAAGGCTTCTGGAGATAATCGGTGATGCCCTGTTTGATGGAAGCCACTGCAGAAGCGATGGATCCATAAGCCGTCATGATGATACCGGAAATATTAGGATCTATTTTACGTGCAATTTTAAACAGTTCCAACCCGTTCGGGCCGGGCATTTTCATGTCGGTCAATAAAATATCGAAGGTCTGAAGAGACAGCTTTTGCAGGGCCTGGTCGGCATTATTGGCAATACCCACCTCATACCCCTCTTGTTCCAATATGGCTTTAATATGATGGCAAAAGGAGACCTGGTCATCCACCAATAGAATCTGTTGTTTCATTTAATTTCCCTGTTGATAAACGTTCTGCTGTAAACGGTCGGCTATCGGCAATAAGATATGGAAGGTGATCCCCCGGTCCGGAGGGACCTCGAGGGTTTTTCCGGCGTCGTCGCTGATATCGTGGACGCATGGATTTCGACATACCCAGACTATACCGTCATGGGCTTCGATGATCCGATGGGCCAGAGATAACCCCAAGCCGGTGCCTGAATCCTTGGTCGTGTAGAATGGATGAAATATTTTTTCAACGTCGCACGGCTCGATACCGCAGCCCGTATCACCGATTGAAATCATCACGTATTCCGGCTTTTTAGCGTCCACACCTGTCGCAACCGTCAGGCACCCCCCGGAGGGCATGGCCTGAATGGCATTGTGCACCATGTTCTGAAACACTTGACCGATCAATACGGAATCCACTGAAAGCGACGGCAGATCGAAATCGAATTTTTTTTTCAATTGGATATTGTTGTGAACGATTAAATCTTTTAACATCACGAGGGTTTCCCCCAAAATTATCTCTATTCGTTGGCAGGAACGGCTGAGTTTCAACGTCTTTGTGTATTCCACAAGTTCTGTGACGACCTGGTTCAAATTGTAAATTCCATCAAAAAGATTGTTAAAAATTTCTGGTAAGACCTCTTGATTCTCTGTAACACCGGGGCGCTCTCCTGCTGCCTGCTTCGGCTCCTCCGATGGGCGGTCATTCAGGGTCAAGGCTTTCTGCAACAGTTTGGATCCCATCAGGATATTGCCCAAAGGGTTGCGAATCTGATGGGCGATTGCGCTGGAAAATTCACCCAAAAGGGCCAAATCCTTTGTCTTTACTATTTCACTTTCCAGTCGTTTTTTTTCGGTAATGTCGCGTCCCACCCCTTCAACCCCGGTAATCCTGCCCAGCTGATCTTTTTCGGGATAAATGGTGAGGGAGACGAAATGATCTTCGCCCAGACGGTTAAGATGGCGATATTCCAAATCTCTGATAAGGGTGCGCTCACCGTTTAACATTTGCCGAAATCCATCCCCCACGCGTTGACGATCTTCGGTGGCGACCACATCTTTGGACATGATATCTCCCCGGTACATCTCTTCCCGAGAGCAACCCGTCAGGTTTTCCATGGCCTTGTTGACAAAAACAAATTGACCATTTTTATTGACCCGAAAAATGATGTCTTTTCGATTTTCCACACGCAGTTTTTGTATTTCCTGAATTTTTTCTATCTCACTGGTTTTTTCACTGATTTTTCTTTCGAAAAATTCGCTCATCTCAACGCTTGCGCTATATACGCGGGCATTTTCGATGGCTACCGACGCCGCAGCGCCCAGTGCTTCCGCAACCGCGAGGTCGTTAACGTCGAACATCCGGCCTCCGGTTTCTCTGCCCAAAACCAATAGTCCCAACGGTTTGTGCGCTAATTTCAGCGGGACCGCCAGAATAGACTGAACCTTATTGCTCACAAAATATGACTTTACATCCGCTTTGATTTTTTTAGAACGACCGATGTCGTTGATCAGAGAAGGCCGTTTTTGGCGGATCATCCGTTTATAGAAAGCCTTAACCGCTTTGGGATGGATCCAGTCGGAGGTCTCTAACTGGACCGGGGGATGGCGGACTTGTTTTTTGGGGATGTACTCGATCATCGGAATTTTGGTCTCGGAGAACAAAAAAACCTTGCAATGAGGGCCGATGAACTCGGCGGCTTTTTCCACTATCGACGTCAAGGTCTTTTCTAAGTCTAATTTCTGATTAAAGGTTGACATAGAGTTGACCAAAAAAGCCGACTCCTTTTTTTTCTGCTGACTCTGCCGGTAAAGGTTCATGTTCTCGATGGCCATACCCATAATGTTGGCAATCCCGGACAGCAATCTGAAGTCATCCTGGTTAAATGGGCAGATGGTGGCATGCAATATGCTGAGGGCACCGATGGTTTTTTTCTGGGATCTCATCGGCGTCCCGATAAGGGAGTTAAATTTATCATGATGTAAATCAACCTGTTTGGGGTGATGAGACCTGGGGTATGGACTGCCTTCCATAGACTGTTGTGAGGCAATGAAATTCTGCAGGACTAATTTCTCAACTTTCTTGAGAAGAGTCGCATCAAGTTGACCATCCTCTATGTGAATAGTCGATAGTTCGTGTTTGGAACCTCTCGGGTTTTTCAGGCACACGAGAACTCCTGATGATCTGAAAACCTCCTTTATTTTCAGCATTGATTTGTGCAGTGACTTTTTCAAATCCATCGATTGATTTATTTTGGTGGATATCGCACTGATGGCGTAGAGTTCTTTGCTCAGAGAGGTAATCTGCATCTGATTTTCTCTGTTTTCGGTCATCAACATCCTGAGTTCGTTATTTAAATTCCCGATTTCATCATTCAGCATGAGTTGTTTAATTTTTGAGGAAAGCTGCAGCCCTATGAGATAAAATCGTCCCGTTAGATCAATGCCAACCTTAGGAATTTGATCCATTTGTACCTTCAAGAACCCCAGCGGCTTTCCGTCATTTATAAGCGGAATGGAATGGGTAAAGAAAATATTGGGGACTCTCACTCGCCGGGTGGAATGTCTGACCGTCGAATCGATGATCCAACTCTGAGTCCTGATCTTTTGGGTTGTTTTGCCATTAGCACCCAAATTCTTAGCATCGGCAACCGACACCAATTTGTCCTGCTTGTTGAACAAATAAATTTCAGCCTGGCGCACATGACGGATTTTCAGGAGATGCGACAAGATGATTTCAAAAAGATCATCGAAACTGTTTACCGTTAGTGCGTCTTGGAGAGTTTTCAGAAGATTTAGGTCTCTTTTTTCTGGGAAAGTGGTATCCATGGACCTCATCCTATGAGTCGCAGCGCGGATAGGAGAAGCGGTGGCTTCACACTATAGCCGACACCTCATTTTAAATCGCGGTATTGAATCAAGGCTGTTTTTAATTTAATTACCGTCAGGCATCTCGACTGTCAAGAACCGTCCGGAATTGTCGGAAGCGGTTTGAACAGTCCGGAACGCCATCGAAACAAATAAAGTATAGCTGTATTTACGGAGGCTATTGACCGAAATACCGGATTTGCCGAGGTCTTCTTTAAACGGGGGGTATGCTATTATTTGCTTGGCAATAGCCGCTTAGCGGCCCATGACCTGGAAGCCGCCAGCCTGCTCGGCTGCCGGGAGGCGCTATTGTGGAGCCGATATGATATCCTGCAGATCGATGATTCCGTTGAGGATTGAAAATTTCCGCCGCGAAATTCGAAATTTTCCACGAGGCCTTTGCCCGGCCTGAAGCAGTAACCCTTTATTCCATCAGTCGCTGATTTTTGGAAAATGTTTATTTACCATGCAAAGAAAGTAATTCATAGGCTGCAGCGGTGGGGGATGTTTGCCCTTTTTCGACAGCACCAATAATATCGGGCAACAGGGCTTTAACCTTCTGATTCTCGAAAAATCGATCCTTCAAGCCATCTTGGACTAAGGACCACATCCAATCGACCGACTGCAGACGACGCTTTTCAGCTAACTCACCGCCGTCCGTGAGTTTTTGCCGGTAATCCAATATGGTCTTCCACACATCTTCCAATCCGTCCATCGTCAAGGCACTGCAAGTCAAAACCGGAACAGACCATACCGACGATTTGGATTCCATCAGGTTCAGAGCGGATTCGTATTCGGATCGCGCCTCTCTAGCCCTTTCGATATTGTTGCCATCGGCCTTGTTGATGACAATGGCATCAGCGAGTTCTAAAATGCCCTTTTTAATTCCCTGGAGTTCGTCTCCCGCACCGGCCAGCATCAAAACGAGGAAAAAGTCCACCATCGAGGCCACGGCCGTTTCGGACTGACCGACACCGACTGTTTCGACCAGAATAACATCATGACCGGCCGCTTCACAGATGATCATGGTTTCGCGTGTTTTTTTGGCCACACCGCCCAATGTGCCGCTGGTTGGGGACGGTCTAATAAAAGCATTCGGCTGCAACGCGAGTTTTTCCATGCGCGTCTTGTCACCCATTATACTTCCGCCGCTCCGTGAACTGCTCGGGTCAACGGCCAGTACCGCCACGCGATGACCTTTATCAATCAGCATCATCCCGAAGCTCTCGATAAAGGTGCTCTTTCCGACACCCGGCACACCGCTGATGCCGATGCGAATGGCATTTCCGGCATAAGGCAGGAGACCATCGAGAATATTCTGAGCCAATTGCTGATGTGCCGGCAGGGCACTTTCTATCAATGTGATCGATTTGGCAATCATCGCCCTTTTTTTCTTCAGCACGCCGTCGATATAAAATTCTGCATCCATGATAATCAATTCTTTTAGGAGAGCTTGTCCAAAATTGTGATGATGTCGGTGTCGGCCGTAGCCGGTCGAATTCCGACCGGAGGGTATCGTCCACCTGGGGCCTGGCGACGGCTACCGCCCGTGTGCGTGTCGGCGAAGAACACCACCAGAGTGTCGTCACTGTTGTGGACCCTCAGAACATCCAACATATCACTTCCTATCTGTGACTGCCGATCGGTATCACACAACAGGCAAACCATGTGCACGTCATTTTCGATCGCCATCAGCGCCACCTGTTGAGGCGATTGGCATAGTGATCCGATGTCCACATCGAATCCCCGTCGGGCAAATGTGGCGGCAACCTGATTGAGAGTCCGCCTCTGTCCGCTCGTGCCAATGTGGCTGACCAATACCCTAGGCCTTCTACCATTTCGTGCGGCGAATTGATTTATTTTTTCTTTGATCAATTCGAGCTGTGACTCTTCCCCGGCGGCATTGGCCGCGTTTATCCCGTGGCCGCCGCCGGCATCCGGCATTTTCTTCATTGATGCATTTTGCATAAACTATTTATTTACTATTTTTACAATTGGTTATAGGTTCCGCTTGATCTGGGCACTATATGGATAACGCCGGCTGATGTCAAGCCGGATTCACATTCAAGGATATCATCGATTTTAACGACGTCCTGTCATTCTGCCGATGGGAGCCGGCGGTTGCTTCGATTAAAGCAGGCGCAGCTGTTTGAGGCGGTTAGCGGACCTTGCCCCATCGCCATCGCACACATAAGATGAACACTTCCGAGGTTTTCAACCGGCACCGGCCATTTTTTCAAAACCGGGCCTGCGATGGGGTTAGATCCGCTTGACGCCGAGTTCTGCGCCGTATGAAACCGAAGCAACAGCCGGCGGTGCAACTGACCACGTGTTGTTGGAAACGAAATTACGCAACATCCGAACGGGCCAAATTCTATTTTCGTGATAGATACGTTTACCCGGCGGAATCCTGTTGAACCTTTAGGTTGTTTTTGATAACAATTCGAAGTCGACGGATAAATAGCTGTGTCGTAACCGTTCACAGGATTGCAAAGTCCGATGCGCTTCAAACCAAATAATTGTAAGCGTTTACAGGGTGCCGCAGATGCAAGGCGTCGGGCGCGCAGACGTACTTTTGTACTTCAAGTGCCCGACAACAAAGCAGACGCGGTGCCCTGTGAACGCTTACGCTGTGTCCGCGCATGGCCATCGGATTCGCAGAAGAATACAGCTTCTCGGAAGTGTTATAATGCCAAATGCAAATAAAATATTGATTGAAGTCATGTATAAGGCAGATTATTGTCTGCCTTGCTTTTACATGGATCAGACCGTTCTGGAAGTCCTGGCGAAATATGGGCATTTCATCGAATACCATAGAGTGGAGTTCCTGAAAGGCGCAGGGAAAAAACGTTTTCTGGAGTTATCCTGCTCATTGTATGGAGAGGAAATGGTTAACAAGCACTGCCGACTAGCACCGGTTCCATCCCTTTTTATCGATGGAGAGCTAGTTTTTGATGCCATTCCGCCTATTTTTGAACTCGAAGATGCCATCGAAGAGGCGATTGAGCAAAAAAGATCTAACCAATTGAGATAGAGATGCAATCAGAAAAAATTCACCTGGAAGTGCTTCACGAAGGCGCCCACTGAATTCCCTGCGAATACATGGCCCGTGTGGTCGAAACCGTTGTTTGCGATTATACTAATTCAATCCGGTGGGAGATCGTTGTCACGAAAAAACTCGACGGCGCCGTTCGGCATGCCGAACTGTCGAAGACGTTGGGGCGCCCCATGCCGGTGCCGTCCATCATCATCAACGGTGAGCTGGTTTTTGAATCGATACCCAGTGTCGAGGATTTGCGGGCGTGTCTTGACCGTTATATACTTGACGGTCCGACCTAATCAAGTCATTCCAGCTTAAACCGGACCGGCACCTGAACCCACATGTCAACCGTGTCCTTTCCCTTCTTCGCGGGTTTAAATGACCACGTTTTGACGGACTTCACGGCTGATCTGTCCAAAATCGCATAGCCGCTCGAAGCAAGAATCCTCAAATCATCGACCTTGCCGTTTCGATTGACCAGAACCTCCAGCACGACCGTGCCTTCGTATCCTTTCCGCCGGGCTCTTTTGGGATAGGATATCGGGGGATTCGTGTTGTAATCGGGTAGCGCCTCTTCGAGAACAGAGGGCAGAGCCGGTTGGCTCGACACCGGGCCGGTGGCGGCCGTGTCGAAAGCTGTTGTCTCTTCCTGCGGCGGTGAAATTGGCGCGTCATTCCCTTGCGAGGATTGGTCGGGAACGGATTCCAGAGACGGTGGCGGCGTTTGATCCGGCGGTGCCGGTTTTTCAGGTTCAGACGGCCGATCTTGCTTCTCAGGGGCCAATTTTACAATCGGGGGTTTTTTTTCAGGCTTTTTGACCACCCTTACGGGTTTCTTTTGAACGACGGGTGGCAAAGGCGGCTCGGTCTTGGGTGCCGTTTCGACAACATTTTTCTCTACCTTCCGGGGAAATTGCTTGGGTGGAAGGGGCTCGCTCTTTGGCTTGATCGTCTGCGGTTGAACCGACTCTATAATGATGGTGACAGATCCGGTTGACGGTTTTTTGAAATCTGTCAAATTCATCCAGTCAACATTCAAGCTCATCAAGAGACTGTGAATCCCAACGGCGACGATGGCTGCCGGCATCAAACGTTTCACGGCGACTCATCCAACTCCGCCTGCAGCGATATACGGTTTAGTCCGGCTTGTCGAATTCGATCCAGAACTTCGAACAGGTTCTGATAGGGGAGGTTGCGATCGGCAAAGAGCAACACCCCCGGCTGTTCTTGCCCCTTCGCTTTGGCCTGCAAGACGGTCGTCACCCTCTCCAGTTCGACCGGCTCCTTGTCGACGAAAATCGAGCCGTCGGCTCCGATGGTGACGGCTAAAATTAATTTTTTGTCGATCTTGACCGTTTTCGATGCCGGCAGATTAACCGGCAGCCCGCGATGGACAGCCATGGATAACATGGCATAGATAAAAAAAACCAGGAGCAGAAACACAATGTCGATCATGGGCAGCATTTCGATCCGGGCTCTTTTTGTGTTCCGCAAATTTACTTTCATTGTTACCGGCCCTCGACTGTCGGATCATTTTGAGCCAGTTTTTCGTAAACGATTTCGAGACTGGTCGCATACTTTTCGATAAGGATGGCAGCGTTTTCGACCAGAGAATTAAAATAATTAAAGGGGAAGACCGATAAAATAGCGATTCCGAGGCCGGCGGCCGTGGTAATCAGCGCCTGGGCGATTCCGGCGGTAACGAACTCCGGGTGTTCGATGCCTGTTGTTCCGAGCACATCAAATGAATGGATGATCCCGATGACTGTGCCGAAAATTCCGAGCAGGGGCGCAACCGTGATCATCGTGTCCAGCACATTCATGAACCGGCGCATCCGCTTGGTTTCGTCGGCCGCGGACGCCTCCATGGCTTTGACCATCGAATATCTTCGGTGAAGAATACCGCTGACGAGGATTTTAACGATCGGGTCCTTGGACCCGGCGGTCTTACGCCGAACTGCGTCCCAGTCTCCGGACTCACACAGATCCATGACCTCATTCAACAGTTGCCGATTACAGCGGCGGTTCAAGATGATCCAGAAGATCGATCGTTCGATGATCACCGTTAACGAAATGATTGAGCACGCCAAGAGCGGATACATCACCGGCCCGCCGCTGAGAAATATTTTCAGCATATTTTATCACCATGATCCATGAGGCATTTTCACTTGTGATAGTGGCACCGCCCGAAAGAGAAGATGAAGAGGCACTCAAAAACGGAATCGCGC
>JBDNAO010000241.1:0-3447 GCA_039768375.1 Desulfobacterales bacterium
ACCACCCGCTCGCAGCTGTCCCTCATTTTCATGGATCTCGATTACTTCAAGCATGTGGTGGACGCCCACGGCCACCTGAACGGCAGTCAGGCAATCCGCGAGGTGGCCGCAACCATTAAGGAGTCGATAGAAGAGCCGGCTTATGCCGTTGCCTACGCGGGAGACGAGTTTGTCGTGGTCTTGCCGGGCCATGACAAGGATCGGGCAGTGGAAAAAGCGTTCAACATCCAGAGCCACATCAACAATTCGGTATATCTGCGCGGCCAGGGGCTCGCGGTCAAGCTCCAGGCCAGTTTCGGTGTCGCCACCTTCCCCGACCACGCTACCGACCTGACCGGGCTGCTCGCATCGGCCGACCGCGCACTGTTTGGTGTCAAAGCCAATGGCAAAAGCGCTATCGGTTGGGCTGACATGCTCATTTCTTAAATGAGGCTTAAAACTCTCTGATCGCGGTCGCGGTCAAGGGGCAGGAGTTTCGTGAACCCTTTCACCATCCCGCCAGTGTCGCACCGCGCAGCGAACTGTGCCGGCATTTGTATGTGTTCCTCATCGAGTTCGCCCTCCAAGCGTCCTCTGACCCGACATTTTGTACGGCGCTCGAAGGAAAGGGTGCTGCAACCCGATACCGAAAACGGCATTCCGCCGGCATGTGGTAAGAATCGCCATTGTACTTTGAGACGACATGCTGTAAACTTGCAAGTTTGAAAGCAAAGGGCTCACTCAAAAATGATCGGTTCCGGGTTCCAGCCCGCCCTGGAGCGACGGGAAGTGGCTATGAAATTGTTTGCATACTCTAAAGACGTTGCTTTCCATCACCACATCTTTCCAAGCCGGGTCTGGGCCAGGGGTTTAAAGGTTCTAATCGAATGAAACCGAGAACAATTCTTACCAAGACTTGGAATAATCAACATAACCCGTATCGGCTTCGCAACGCGTTGACATCGATGTCGGTATCCTTAATAATATGCCTTTGAATTGGTTGGTAGAGTAATCGAACGGACGGCCTTCAGGCGGCTTTGGCCACCGGTTCTGTTCGGGAATAGAAACTCCTTTACTACAGAGACGCACCACGCACATGATTAAACGAATCATCATCACCATCGTCGGATTGATGATAGTCGTCGGTATTCTGGGCGGCATCAAGGGACTGCAAATCGAGCGGATGATCGCTCAGGGCGAGCAGTTTTCACCGCCTCCCGAACCGGTCAACACAGCCGTAGCGCGCAAAGAGACGTGGGAGTCCTTTCTGACCTCCGTGGGATCGCTGGAAGCGGTTCAAGGCGTCATCATGACTGCGGAGCTGCCCGGTAAAGTGGAGCGCATTGGGTTCGAACCGGGCACGAAGGCGAAAGTCGGCGAACTCCTGCTGCAGCAGGACATATCCGCGGAAACGGCGCAGCTTCGCGCGGCCGAGGCGACCCTGACACTCGCGAAGATCGAACTCGACCGCAGGCGCAAACTGCTGTCTCAAAAAACCATTTCACGCTCGGAATACGACAACGCCGAGGCACAGTTCAAACAGGCCGCGGCCCAAGCCGACAACATCCGCGCCGTCGTAAAGAAGAAAACCATTCGGGCTCCCTTTGACGGTCACCTCGGCATCCGGCTGGTCAATGTGGGTCAAGTCCTCAAGGAAGGCGAGGCTATCGTTTCACTCCAATCGATCGATCCGATTTTCGTTAATTTCAGCCTGCCGCAGCAGCAGCTCGCTCGAGTTAAACCCGGCCTTATCGTTCGGGTGACAACCGACGCCCTGCCCGGTCAGTCTGTCGAAGGGAAAATCACGGCCATCAACCCCCAGGTCGACACCGCGACGCGCAACATCCAGATGCAGGCAACCGCGGCCAATCATGATGAACTTCTGCGACCGGGCATGTTCGTCAACGTGGCCGTGGTGCTGCCCGTGCGGCAGGTTGTGCTCGCCATCCCGGCCACCTCCGTGCTCTATGCCCCTTACAGCGATTCGGTGTTTGTCGTGGAGGAGAAAAAAGAGGAAAAAAACGGCCAACCCGGAAAGATCGTTCGCCAGCAGTTTGTGCGGCTCGGCGAGAAGCGCGGCGATTTCGTTGCCATCACTTCCGGACTCGAGGAGGGTCAAGCGGTCGTGACTACCGGCGTTTTCAAACTGCGAAACGGTCAGTCGGTCGTCGTAAACGACACGGTAACCCCTGAGTTCAAACTCAATCCCGAACCCGAAGAGAGTTGACATAAAAAACATCATTGAATGAAATTCACCGACCTTTTCATCCGCCGCCCCGTTCTCGCGCTGGTGGTCAGCCTCGTCATCGTCATCGCAGGCTTGCAGGCGATCCGTTCGCTCAATGTTCGCCAATATCCCCGCAGCGAGAACTCGGTTGTCACCGTCACGACCGTCTACGTCGGCGCAAATGCCGAACTCGTACGCGGGTTCATCACGACCCCCCTGGAGCGCACCATTGCGGCCGCCGACGGCATCGATTACATCCAATCTCAGAGTGCCCAAGGGCTTTCGACCATCAACGTCCGTCTCAAGCTCAACTATGACCCGATCAAGGCGCTCTCGGAGATCAGCTCCAAGGTGGATCAGGTCCGGGGGGATCTTCCTCCCGAGGCCGAAGTCCCCACCATCAATGTCGAAACGGCCGACAGCCGATTTGCATCGGCCTATCTGAGTTTCACGTCCGACGCTCTCGCGCAAAATGAGATCACCGACTACCTTGTCCGCATCGTGCAGCCGCGTCTCTCTGCCCTCGAAGGCGTCCAACGCGCCGACATTCTCGGTGCCCGCACCTTTGCCATGCGCATATGGCTGAAGCCCGAACGAATGGCCGCTTTCAACATCAGCCCGGTGCAAGTCCGCCAGGCGCTGGCCGCCAACAACTTTCTGGCCGCCGTCGGACAAACCAAGGGTTCCCTCGTCCAGGTCAACTTGACCGCCAACACCAACCTGCGATCGGTGGAAGAGTTCAAGCGTCTCGTCATTCGCGAAGAAGGCGGTGCCATCGTACGGCTCGAAGACATCGGCGACATCGTGCTGGGCGCGGAGGACTACGACACGGAGGTGCGTTTTTCCGGCCAGACGGCTGTTTTCATGGGCATCTGGCCCCTGCCCAACGCCAACTCGGTCGACGTCATCAACCGCGTGCGCACCGAAATGGAGTCGATCGAGAGGGGGCTTCCCAGTGGCATGCAGGCCCGCATCGCCTATGACGCCACCAACTACATCACCAATGCCATTCAGGAAGTGGTTAAAACTCTCAGTGAAACCCTCCTGATCGTCATCGTCATCATTTTCTTGTTCCTGGGGTCGATCCGCTCGGCGTTTATCCCGGTGGTGGCCATCCCACTTTCCCTGATCGGTGCGGCATTCCTGATGCAGGCGTTCGGATTTACCATCAACCTGCTCACGCTTCTGGCGGTGGTGTTGTCCGTGGGTCTCGTGGTCGACGATGCCATCGTGGTGGTCGA
>JBDNAO010000242.1:0-3219 GCA_039768375.1 Desulfobacterales bacterium
CACCAACACAGATCCCGATATGCATCGGCGGATGTGCCTTGTAGACGAACCAAAATCCCGCGCAATCTTGTGTAATTATTTCTTGCCGAGACCCTTACGGCATCGATCGGGTAGAGGATCGCAAATGATATCCAAAATCAACAAACGAATTGAAAGCGGCCCCCGTAGATGAAAAAAAAATATATTCATGGTTATGCGGAAAGAGAAAACATCCGACTACAAGACCAGGCGTCAACGCTTGTCGAACTGCTGCACGCCGACACCTTCTATCCGGCGGGAACCCGCGTCCTTGAGGCCGGATGCGGCGTGGGCGCTCAGACGGTTACCCTGGCCGGAAAGAGTCCGGATGCAAAGATCACCGCGGTCGATATATCGGCGGCTTCAGTGGCTCAGGCCAAAAACAGGGTGGCGGCGGCCGGGTTTTCAAATGTCAGCTTTCAGCAGGGAAATATCTTCAACTTGCCGTTTCGGCCGGAATCATTCGATCACGTCTTCGTGTGTTTTGTTCTCGAACATTTACCGCGGCCGATCGAGGCTTTAGCGGCACTGAAAAAACTTCTCAGAGTCGACGGCACCATCACCGTCATAGAGGGCGATCACGGTTCGACCTATTTTCATCCGGATAGCGATGCTGCCCATCAGGCGATTCGATGCCAGGTCGAATTGCAAAACCGGGCCGGAGGGAATGCCAATATCGGCAGGGAGCTTTATCCGCTGTTGAGTCAGGCGGGATTCATTTCGGTCAACGTATCACCACGGATGGTCTATGTTGATTCGAGCAAGCCGGATATGGTCGAGGGCTTCACAAAGAATACCTTTACGGCGATGATCGAAGGCGTGCGGAATGCCGCCATCGAGGCTGGCCTGATTGACCCCGCCGTATTCGATGACGGTGTCAGAGGACTGTATCGAACATGCGAAATGGACGGCGTTTTTTGCTATACATTTTTTAAGGCTGTTGCCGGGAAAGTTTAACCCGTATATAACGATGCAAACAATGACGCAATATACCCTGCTCATAATTGTGTGGATCGCCTGGTGCACTCTGCACAGCGCTCTTGTCGGTATTTCGCTTACCGAGTTTCTCCGCAAGCGGTTTCCGCATGCCTCGCGGTACTACCGAATCGTCTATAATGTCGTATCTGTGGTGACCCTCACGCCGGTGCTGCTCTACACCTTATCCCTTCGCGGAACGCCGATTTTTTCCTGGCAGGGACCGTGGCGGTTCGTCCAGATTGCCCTGGCGGCCTCAGCCGTGGTCTTTTTCGTCGCCGGCGCCCGGCACTACGACCTTTTCCAGTTCCTGGGGCTTCGGCAACTAAAGGACGAGAAGACCTGCAGCGTGTTGACGGACGACTGCTCATTGGACACCTCCGGCTTTCTGAGTTTGGTCCGCCACCCCTGGTACACCGGGGGCCTTCTCATCATATGGGCCCGCCCCCTCGACACGAGCGCAATCCTGACAAACCTTGTTCTCACAGGGTATTTCGTGGTGGGGACACGACTCGAGGAGCGGAAGTTGACAGCGCAATTCGGACAGGAATATGCCGACTACCAGCAACGGGTCTCGATGTTCTTGCCGATCAAATGGATAGCCGGATGCATGCGAAAAAAGGCCTGAGAGATTCTGATCGTGACATCGATTCACGCTTTTTTTAGAACAACAATAAAATAGACAGAATAGACAGGATTTACAGGTACTTTTTGCCTCTCCTGATGGGAGGCAAAAAGGCGCTATCGTTCTTCGAGGGAACTATACTCACAAATCAGCCGCAGGGAGAAATAGGAGATGCTGATATGGTATTAAACAAGGTGGGAGCATGAGATGAAAAAATCCAATGTCGACGGTGCGTGGATTACGGCCGTCATCGAAGAGATTGTTGCAATATCGGAGGAAAATACCTTGAACCTGCCAACCGGTGAGAAGGCCTTCGACGCCCCATTGGTCGGCTTTTCCAACGGGGCCGACCCGCTATTTGAACAGTACGTGGCCCACATCGGCGATTTTTATCTCACGCCGCTCGACATTTTTAACAAGTCGTTTCCGCGAGAGAAAACCGTTGACCCCGGGGCCCTGACCGTTGTCAGTTGGGTTCTCCCATCCACAACCCGCACCCGCAATGATCAGGCCGCATCCGTCAAGCGGCCGTGCGAGCGGTGGGTAATGGTTCGACATTACGGCGAACTGTTCAATGAATCGTTGCGCCGTTCCCTGGTCGCCCGGTTATCCGAAGCGGGGATTCAAGCGGTGGCGCCCGTTCTCGAACCTTTTTGGAGCCAGTCCGACACGGGATCGTATGCACCGTGCTCGAATTGGTCGGAACGGCATGCGGCCTATGCCGCTGGGCTTGGCACCTTCGGGCTGTGCGACGGGCTGATTACCCCGGTTGGAAAAGCCATGCGGACAGGATCGGTGGTCGCCCGCGTAACGATACCCCCGAGCCGACGTCCTTACACCAACCACCACGCTTACTGCCTATTCTATTCCCACGGCACCTGCGGCAAGTGCATCCCGCGATGCCCTGTCAAAGCGATCGGAGAATCCGGCCACGACAAACAGACGTGCATGCGGTACACCACGCAAAAAATGAGGGAATATGCTCTCGACACATACGGCATCTCTGTTTCCGTCTGCGGAATCTGCCAGGCCGGGATTCCATGCACGGCCCACATCCCTCATCCCGATGAGGGGTGAGAAGATAACCCCAGGTCAAGCTGGAATATAAGGGCTCTCTGAGGTATTCAGAAATCTCAAATTCCAGGCACCAATTTCAAATGAACCCCCAAATTTAAATATCCAATGACCCAACCATGTTTGTAATCCTAAATTTTGATCATTGTGATTAATTTAGGTTCAAACGTTCACCGTTCCCCGTTCAGGGTTTGAAGGATTGAAGTCCTTCCCTGAACCCGGTACTCTTAAACCCTGAACCGAACCTTGAACCCGGAACCGATCGGTTTAGGAGTGGAGAAATAATTTTTAGAGAACGGGGAAATTTGGCTATAGGCGATGTGAAAATAGCACCTGAACGATCATGAAAAAGGTACTCTTGCCGACATTCAAGATAAAGGGCGACGCCATCGAATTGATAATACTGCTCAAGGCCACAGGATTGTGCGGCACCGGTGGACTGGCCAAAATCGCGACGGCCGAGGGGCGTGTAAAGGTCGACAACTTAACGGAACTGCGCAAGAGGTGTAAAATACGAAAAGGCCAAG
>JBDNAO010000243.1:0-3272 GCA_039768375.1 Desulfobacterales bacterium
ACCTTGCGTCTTCCAGCGCCTCCTGCGGTTGGACCTTATCTGGTATCATCGGTTTAATTTAGGCGACACAGACCCCGTTGCGGCCGCTTTTTTTGGCTTGGTACATGGCGTTGTCGGCACTTTGAACCAACTCTGTCCGGTTGCCGCCGTCTTCTGGGTAAGTGGCAATTCCAATGCTGCTGGTCAACTTCCCGCTGGGCTGAGTATCGCGCCCATTAAACGGAAACCCTTCGATCAAGCAACGCATATTTTCGGCTATATGCTGAGCGTCCTTCTTGGAAGTCCCTGGAAGAATGACCACGAATTCTTCTCCTCCGTAACGCGCGACGACATCCGAATGCCTGAAATTTTTCTCTAAAATAGTGGCCAGCTGGCGGAGAAGATAGTCGCCTTCCAGGTGGCCGTGCGCATCGTTGTAGAATTTGAAGTGATCCAGATCGAAAAAGATCAGCGAAAAAATGTCATTGTCACGCTGACACCGATCAATTTCGGATCGCAGGCAATCCTGAAAGTACCGGTGGTTGAACAATCCGGTCAGCCCATCGCGACAAGCCACGTCTTCCAGAATTTTATTGGTCCGTTCCAGTTCACGGTTTTGTTTCTGCAGTGTTGCGAGCAGCCTGCGGTTTTCTTCCGTTAAGCGAACCGTCTCGATCGCCCGGCTGGCGGCTGCCGAAATCAGGGTCAGATCTTCGAACGGTTTGAACAAGTAGTCGTATGCGCCAAGCCGCAGGGCCTCCACGGCGTTATCCAAAGAAGCATGGCTGGTGATGATGATCACCTGCGTATCGGGATAACTCTGCTTGGTCTTTTTTAACACTTCCAAGCCGCTTGTTCCCGGCATCTTGATGTCGGTGATGACAAGCGCGAAGTTTTTCTCTTCCAAGCGCTCGAGTGCCTGTTCCCCATCGGTTGCCTCGGTCACAGCATACCCGTATTTCTCGAGTACCTGTACCAGGACACTTCGCACAGACATCTCATCATCTACTACCAGTATTTTCGGTTTGCTCATTGTCTTATCTCCTAAATGGTTATCGTCAAATTGTCGTAAAACTTTATGGAATTATTGCAATGAGTTTGGAAAGGGTAAGGCGGCAAACTTGGGGGAATAGCCCAGCAAAGGTGGGTATATAGCCCTTAAAAATCATTGTCGTTTAGGCAGAATTCTCATAGAGGCCATCAAGCAGCATGTGGCAAAAGCCCTTTTTCGTCAGAATCCGATACGAATAGACGATTATCGTTTTTCCTAAATTGCGAACTTATTTTTTCGTGAACCCTAACCAGCGGAGGGGCTGCTCACGGCATTGCGGGCAGCCCCCCAGTTTGGTCGAACGAATGCGTTTTGATTAACCCAAGATCGCCTTAAGGTCCTCGTCGGCTGTTCCAATCGGTTTGATGTCGAAATTTTTCACTAAAGTATCCAGCACATTCGGCGTCAGAAACGCCGGCAGCGACGGCCCCAGCCGGATGCCCTTGATGCCCAGATGCAGCAGCGCCAACAACACACAAACCGCTTTTTGCTCATACCAGGAGATGATCAGCGACAACGGCAACTCATTGACCCCGACGTCGAAGGCTTTAGCAAGCGCAGTAGCGATCTGTACGGCGGAATACGCATCGTTGCATTGACCGACATCCAACAATCTCGGTATTCCTCCGATATCGCCGAGATCCTTATCGAAGAAGCGGTACTTGCCGCATGCCAGGGTCAAAACGATACAATCCCGAGGGACTTTTTCGACGAATTCGGTGTAGTAATTTCGTCCCGGCTTGGCGCCGTCGCAGCCGGCCACCAAAAAGAAATGCCGGACGTCACCTGACTTGACGGCCTCGATGACCTTGTCTGCGACGCCGAGAACGGCATTGCGGGCAAAGCCGACCGTGACCTTGTGACCGTTTTCGTCTTCCTGGAAGCCCGGCAGTTCCAGAGCCCGGTCGATGACCGGCTTGAAATTGAGGTTAGAGATGTGAGGCACATCCGGCCAGCCGACCATACCGCTGGTGAATAGGTTGTCCATGTAATCGTTCTTGGGCCTTTGAATGCAGTTTGTGGTCATCAAAATGGCGCCCGGGAAATTCGGGAACTCTTTGATCTGGTTCTGCCAAGCCGTGCCGTAATGGCCGTAAAAATGCTCGTATTTCTTCAGCTTGGGGTAACCGTGAGTCGGCAGCATCTCGCCATGGGTATAGATGTTGATGCCCTTGCCTTCAGTTTGCTTGAGCAGCTCTTCCAGGTCCTTTAAATCATGTCCCGACACCAGAATCGCCTTGCCCTTTTTGTGACCCAGCGGAACCGCGGTCGGTACCGGATGACCGTAAACGCCGGTGTTGCCGGCATCGAGAAGCTGCATAGCTTTTAAGGCGGCTTCACCGCACCGAAGGGTCAGGCTGATCCAGTCATCCAGGCTCAGATCATCTCTTTGAATCGCTGCCAGCCCCTCGTGGACATAGGCATATACGCTGTCGTCCTCCTGCCCCAAAATCTCGGCGTGTTCCGCATAAGCGCTCACCCCCTTGATACCGAAAAGGACCGTGTGCTTTAACGATAAAATGTCCGGGTTATCGCCGGGATAGGACTTTAACCCAACCTGTTCACCTTGTTTGATCAAATCGTCCAGGGAGGTTTTGGGTTGAAAGGTGGCCGGCCCGGCCGGCCATCTTACGTCAGCGCCGGCAGTCTTGAGCCGTGTCTTTAAATCCTCGCGCTTGGCAGCGGCCTGGCTGATTAAATCCATGAATCGATCCGGGTCAAAATCCACATTGGTCAGAGTAGAGAAGGCTGCCTTGACGGTGAAGAGATTGACGTCGTTGTCAATGACGCCGATCTTGCGTGCGTCCACGGCGACCTGGGAGAGCCCCATGAGAGAATAGAGAAGCAGATCTTGAAGTGCGGCCACTTCGGGTTTTTTTCCGCAAACGCCAAGCACCGTGCAGCCCGTGCCCTTGGCGGTTTGTTCGCATTGATAACAAAACATGATTTGTCTCCTTTTTGTTAGTTGTATAACTTCTATCGTATTAGCCCACTGCTATTGTCTGAAACTGATAGGTTCAGGGTTCAAAGGTTCAGGGTCCTGGGTTCAGGGTTCCGGGTTCTGAGTTCAGCGTTCAAGGACGGACTCAATCCTTTAACCCTCGTGTGAAACTCAACGGTGTTATACCCTTTATAAAGGCAAACTTTATAGATCCATCCCGAGCATCGATGTATTCGGAAATATCAAATTCCAAGCTCCAAATTCCAAATAAATCTCAAATCTCAATATCCAAGGACCCAA
>JBDNAO010000244.1:0-10158 GCA_039768375.1 Desulfobacterales bacterium
AAGGAGATGACATTATTTCTGCGGAAAACAGAAACGAAATGATACAGCGGACCAGTTGGGGTGGCTTGCTGGATCCCAAAGAAATAGAACTGTCTCCCGATGAAAAGAATCGCCCTGATTGGCAATGGCCTGACTGGTAATTCCTTAATTTTGCACGCAAATCGGTTTTAATGGGAAGGAAGGGTCACCCATTAAAGGGCTGGTCAAACCTTGATTATTGATTATGTTTGACCCCTATTTATTTAACAGGATAACAGCTCAACAGGCGTTCGCGGACGATTTCGAAGATGTCGCCGAACCGTAAAACACCGGTGACAGCATCACCTTTTTTGACGATCAGGGGTTGATGAACGCCCATTACGTAATAGTTCATTGCCTTTTCCAAGTTGTCGTCTTCTTTTATATATTCCGTTTTATCCGGAACATGCATGGCTTCGGCCACGGTAATCTTGCTGCCGCGTTGGCAAATGTCTTCAGTCGGTTCCATCCACAGTTTGAAATCCTTGACGGCCTCCCTCACAAAGGCATCTGTCAGGGTATAGCCTTTTTGCTCTCGTCGAACTTTGCGGTAGTTGGGTTCCAACGATCGAAAGATATCGATGATGGTGACTTTACCGACAAAACGGCCGCTTTCATCCACCACAATGGCGTCTCGATGCGCGTGTCCCCCTTCGGCTTTCCGTTTTGTTTCGAATGCGTGTAGTACCTCGGCTAAATTGTTTTCTTTCTTGACGGTAACATAGTCTGCAATCGGGATCATTACTTTTTTTACGAGAATGTTTCTCATTTTTTACCTCGATAGTTTTATAGGTGGATGGGCACTGATTAAAGCATTCAATTATAATGCATAATCAAGGGTGATTCCTATGGGTTATCTTCCGACGGCTGTTTTCATGCTGTCAAAGTGCCGCATGGCCGACTCGAATATGACGAACTGGATGAGCTGCTCGGTGGTTGCTTCGCCCCCGAAGGCGGGCATACTGCCTTTACGGTCGAGTTCTTCGTCGGTCAATCCGGCGACAAATGCGACCATCTCGGCGCTGTTTTTCCGCAGCGCTTCTATGGCCTCGATCTTAGTGCAATCCGCATGCTCCCGGGCCTGCTTGTCGGACATGGCATTGATTTGATCCATGGTCAGGGGCGGTAGATCTTCGCCCCGGACGATCATCCCGGCCATATCGGATATTGCAAAGTGACCGGCACCCAGATGGTAAGCGGTGGCTCCCACCGGCCATTCCTCCGATTCGCAGACTTTGCGCCAGTCATCCTCGGATAAACTTTCCACAAATGCAATCACGTTATCGCTGAAATCTTTGATTCGTTCGGAGATTTCTTTGGCTCGCTGGCTCATGTTTTCCTCCTTTTAGATTTAGATTCCCAAAAATGCCTTCCGGAAGCGGTCGCTTTCCAGAAGCTCTTTGCCGTTGCCCTCTTCGACGATCCGGCCGGTTTGCATGACATAGCCGCGGTCGGCCAGGTCAAGGGCCTCGCGAACGTTTTGTTCCACCAGAAGAATGGTAATCCCTTCCTGCTTGAGCCGGCGCACCGTGGCAAGCACCTCGTCCACGAGGAGCGGCGCCAGCCCCAGGGAAGGCTCGTCTAGCATGAGCACCTCCGGACGCGACATGAGACCGCGTCCGATAGCCACCATCTGCTGTTCGCCGCCGGAAAGGGTCGACGCGGCCTGGTCGCGGCGCTCGCGCAGGCGGGGGAAGAGGTGGTAGACAAAATCGAGGTTTTTTTCTATTTGCACCCTGTCCTTGAGAACGAAGGCGCCGAGGCGAATGTTTTCCGCCACGGACAACGGTTTAAAGAGCATCTTTTCCTCCGGCACATAGACAATACCGAGCCGAACAAGTTCCTCGGTCCGCAGCCGCTGAATCTCGCGATCTTTGAAGCAGATGCGGCCTTCATAGGCCTTCTGGGTTCCCATGACGGCCCGCAGCAGCGTTGACTTTCCGGCCCCGTTGGCACCCACCACGCAGACGGTTTCACCCGCATCGAGGCGGATCGAGACCCCATGAAGGACCGGCAGCCCGGAGTAGCGCACGCGGATGTTTTCGACGGTAAGTATCGGCTGCGCCATCGGTCAGGTTACCTCGCCGGAGTGTTCACGCACGTAACGTTCCCCCAGATAGGCCTTGATAACCTTCGGATCATCGGCGATCTGCCGGGGGTGGCCGTCGGCGATCTTGCGCCCGTAATCGAGCACGATGACTCGGTCGCTAATGTTCATCACCAGCTCCATTACATGTTCGATCAGCATGACCGTAATCCCCATGTCACGATGAACGCTCCTGATAATCGCCAGGACCTCTTCGATTTCACCGGGATTAAGGCCGGCGGCCACTTCGTCGAGGAGCAGCATTTTGGGGGACGTGCCCAGAGCGGTTGCCATGGTCACACGTTTTTGGGCGGCGACCGGCAGTTCGCTCAGCATGGCGCCGGCTAGTTCTCTCAGGTTGAGTCTCTCCAGAATGTCTTCCGCCCGCCGCCTGGCTTGGGCTCGCTCGCGGGTGCGCATGAAAGCGCCCACCATCACGTTTTCCAAGACGCACAGATCGCCGGAAGCCACATACACCTGAAAGGTGCGGGCCAGGCCGCGCCGCGCGACCTCATAGGCCGGCAGCCGGGTGATATCCTCGCCGTCGAAAATGATCTGCCCGGCGGTTACCGGATGTAAACCGGCGATGCAGTTGAAAAGAGTGGTCTTGCCGGCGCCATTCGGGCCGATGACTCCTAGCAGTTCATCTTTATCAAGCGCGAAAGATATCGCGTCGTTGGCGCGCAGCCCGCCGAAATCCTTTGTCAAATTGCGGACGTCCAGCAGCGGCATCAGCGCGACCTCCGGCGGCGGATTTTTTCGACCAGCCCCCAGATGCCGCGGGGCTCGGCGGCGGAGATGACCATGATGATCGCAGCGTAAATGATCAGATCGATGCCGACCAGGCCCGCCGAGGCCCCCAGCCACTCCTTGAGGTAGCTTTTGAGAGGGATCAGGACACCGGCACCGATGATCGGCCCCCACAACGATCCGGCCCCACCCAGCATGGCCATCAGGGCAATCAGGATCGAAAGGTTCAGGCTCATGGTGTCTTCGGGTTCGATGTTTTTGATGTAGCAGGCGTGAAAGGAGCCGACCACGCTGACAAACGCGGTGGCGATGGCATAGGTCTTGATCTTCGCCCAGTGAACGTTGATGCCGAGCGACTGGGCCACGCTTTCGTTGTCCTTGATCGCCCGCAGCTGGAAGCCCAGGCGTGATTTGCGGAACCAGTTCATGTAGAGGATGCCGAGCAGGAAGAAGGCGAAGATGACATAGTAGTAGTATACATCTTCCCGGAAGATCAGCCGTAAAAAGTCCGGCGGTGCATATTTGATGGGGGATATCTCCAGGCCGCGCGCCGCGCCGACGAAATCCCACACTTCGAAAAGGTCCTTGAGCACGAGAGAGGTGGCGATCGTCGCAATGGCGAAGTAATGACCTTTCAGACGGAAGAGGGGATAACCGATGATAAACGACCAGCTGACCGAGAAGAGTACGCCGATCGGCATCGAGAACCAGAAAGGGATGTCCCAGCGGATGAGCATGACCGCGGTGGTGTAAGCCCCGATGCCGACATACTGGGCCTTGCCGAGGTCCACCTGCCCGCCGTATCCGCCGATTGTGTTCCAACCCATGCCGTAAAGCGAAAAAATGAAGAACTGGATCATGGTCGCTATCGCAAAGGCCGAGTGGGGAAAGAGGGGAAAAATCAGGAAAGCAGCACCGACCAAAATAGCAATGATCAGGTCCGAGCGTGGAAAGTCGGAAAAATCAAAAGCGTTCTTCAGTGCTTCCATCCGAACAACCCCCGCGGCCGAACGACCATGATTACGAAATAGGCCACATAAACCCACATGTATTTGAACGAAATCATGGGGACATCCAACATCCAGTCGAACTCAAATGTATAGGTCATGAAATCCCAAAATCCGGGGAGTTCAGTGATCAGACCGACGACGATGCCGGCAAAAAAAGCGCCCGGCACACTGCCGAAGCCGCCCAGGGCGACGATGGCGAAGGCGAGCATGGTAAACAAAAGGCCGATGTACGGGTTTACGGACCAGAAATTGACGATCAGCGCGCCGGCGACAGTGACCGATGCGCAGCCGATTCCCCAGGCCAGGGCGTTCATCCGTTCCGTGGGGATGCCCATATAGCGCGCGCCCTGCGGGTTGAGTGCGGTGGCGGTCAGGGCCTTTCCGGTGCGGGTGCGGTTCATCAGCAGCCACACGGCCGCGAAGGCCGCCAGCGCAAGGCCGGCGGCAGCCAGTTTGGTGGCCGGGATGATGATGCCCAGACCGATATCGAAGCTTTTTCCGACCAGGAGACCCTGATGTACGGCGCGGTCATTGGGGCCGAAAATGAGCAGGGCCAGATTACGCAGAAAAAGCATTAGCCCGAAGGTCCCCAGGAGCTGGGCGATCATCGGTCCGCGCAGAAGAAATTTGATGAACCCGAGATAGCAGACGATGCCGAGCAGAAAACCGACGGCAGCGGCCACCGGAAGGGTCAGCAGCGGATCGATTCCAGCGGCTTGGGCCGTTAGCAGTCCGGTGTACATGCCGATCATGAGGAATTCGCCGTGGGCGAAGTTAATGATGTCCATGACCCCGAAGATGATGGTCAAACCGAGCGCCACCAGACTCAGCGCCATGCCGAAAAGAATCCCGGCTGCCAGGGAACTGAAAAGAATGTCCATTGTCAGGGTGCTGCCTCAGAAGATAAAGAACCCCGTCTCTTTCCACCGGCAAAGCGGCCGGAAAGAGACGGGAGAATCAAAGGCGAATCGGCGACTGTTTTTACCATTTGGGAAACGGGTAAATCACGTCGGTCGTGGCGACATCGAAGGGATAGACGATTTCCAAACCGACCTTTCCGTCCGATCCTTTTTGATACTGTCCGATCAGACCGGAACCGAGCACGTTTTGCCCGATCTCCTTGCCGGAGGTGCTGAACTTGATGCCGGCCCACGGCACCACCAGCTGATCGCCGGGAATTTCGATGGCATTGGCGGCGGCCTGAAAGTCCGCCGGTTTGGTGGATCCGGCTTTTTCGAGGATGTAGACCCACGTCTGG
This sequence comes from Desulfobacterales bacterium, assembly GCA_039768375.1. Taxonomy (GTDB): domain Bacteria; phylum Desulfobacterota; class Desulfobacteria; order Desulfobacterales; family SG8-13; genus JARFQH01. The sequence continues at coordinate 5,123 of JBDNAO010000244.1, forward strand.
AGACCGGTGAAGGAGCGCGCCGAGGCGCCGCTCAGGTCGTTTCCGGTTTTGGCCTTGTAGAGTTTGTTGACCTGGCCAGCCAGCGGTTTGACCTTGACCACCTGCGGCAGGAAGACCGTGCGGGTCATGATGCCGACGATATCCTCGCCCAGGGTCTGTTGGAACTCGGGCGTCTCGAAACCGGCATCCTGGCCCCATATGATTTTGGGTTGGATTTTCTGGGCTTTCAGGGTCTTGATCATCAGGATGGCGTCCGAGGTGTAGGAGGCAAAAAGCAGGGCATCGGCCCGGGAGGCCTTCAGCGAGCGGACCTCACTGGAGAGATCCGGGGCTTCCTTGGCGTAGAGCAGCGATTTTTTCAGATCAAACCCGTACTCTTTGGAAAACTGCTCGATCAGGGAAGAAACGAAAGAACCCCACTCGGTCTTTTCGCAGGCCGAGGCGAGGTTGGCGATATCTTTCTTGGCGACGGCCTTGACACCCTTGGCTAAACCCTCGGTGAGGCCCTTTAAAAATTCGAAGAGGTCCTTGGTAAACCAGGTGTCGTGGGGGGTGGTGCGCCAGAACCACTTCAAGCCGCGTTCGGTCAGAGCCGGCGAGGTGGAAGAGCCGTTGATCATGGGCATGCCGTACTGTTCGGCCACGGCGCTGACGGTCTTGGTGACCGAACTGTGGTAACAGCCGAGCAGGCCGTCGACCTTGTCATCCAGGATCAGTTTTTTGGCCAGGTCGGCTCCCAGGGTCGGATTGCCTTCATGGTCTTTGAAGATCAGCGTAATCTTGGCCCCGCCCATACTTTGGATGCCGGCTTTTTGAGCCATGGTCATGTTGATGTCGGCCATGGCGGTGTTGGCGATTTCGGCCGCCAGCTCGGCCCCGGCCCGCAATTCACGGCCGGCGGCGGCCGCTCCGCCGGTCAGCGGGTAAAGAACGCCGATTTTGATCTCTTTCTCGGCCCTGGCGCCACTAGGCAGCAGAAGCGCCGCGACGACGAGCAGCAAGACGCATAATGACGTAAGCCTGGCGATCCTTTTCATATGATGTCCTCCCTTTATCGTGATACGGTTAAAGGAAACGTCCGCGTATTCGGAACCTGTTCAACGACTGCGGGGCAGATCAGACTTGCTATCCGAAAACAAAACGGCCGGATCGATGTGTATGCCTTGGAATCAAAACCTGATTGAAAAAAAGAGGATGGGACATCCTCCGAGCTGCGTTCGTGGGTCAATGCGGCCGACGGTGTATCAACAGCGGCGCACTAAGCGTCTGCTCATTGCATTGTTTTTATAAGACGCCTTCGGGCCTGTCAAGCGGCAATATAATTTACATTTATTCCCCCCCAAATCCGTACCGAGTCCTGACCTCATGGGGTTAGGTGAATGTAACGAACGAGTTTAAGAAGGTAGACGGTGGAGAATAATTTGTATGTGCTTTGAAAATAGCTCGAAGTCTTTGTCTGTCGTGAATATTGAGAACCTATTCCTGACAGCCACAGCACAAATTAAGAAATCAGTATTTGATCCCTGTATTCCTTTTGATCGGCAACGATTGAAAAGCTTGGCTGCAGTAACATAATCTTCGGTGAGAATTGGAAGATCGGGAAAGCTATCAAGATGTTTCTGGAGCTTTTTAAACTGGGATTCACTGCGAATACCCGATAAGACCTCCTGGCGTATGGGACCAATCATTTGGACACGGTGGTCATGGATTATATGCTGAAGCTCTTCAACTGTAGAAAAAGAGGCCTGTTTGTCCCGTCTTAAAGCCAGGGACCATACACTCGTGTCGACAATGACCTTCATGACCGACGTCTCTGCTTTTTATAGTCATATTCAGGCTCGTATTCCACTGTGCCAAACATCGAGAGAATTTTTTCTTGCTCCAAATGTTGTATATATTCAATAAGTGCCTGTGAAACAGCGGCCTTTTTAGTCTTGTGCCCGCCGAGTCTAACAGCTTTTAAAATAAGCTTGTCATCTATCTGTAAATTGGTTGCCATAAAGAACACCTCCTCAAAAATCACACATAATATTACACATATGTTTGTGTGAAATCAAGCGCTATTTTGAAAATTCCAGCGAAAAGCTCACCCGCCGAAGCCACATCAATACAGGCAAACCTGCGTTAAGGGCGTCCCTTTGGTATACCAAAAGCAATTTTGACGATGCCTTGGCAGAAGCGAAAAAATGCTGTGGCTTTACCGGTCGGTGTGTAAACGATGACTGGTTGCCTGTAATAAAGAAATCTTATAATTTCAAATCTTTAAGTTTTTTGTTAATCAAATTTATGTCAAACTCATCAGGATCAAATTCCCCACCAACCCATTCGAGCATAGATTCATGTTCTGCATGTTTTGGATCTTGAATTGCACCCAAAAAATCGGAGTATCCCCAAATACCCCCGCAGTCCTCTGGAGGACATGCCTTTTTTCCTTTAATGACTGCAGGTGATTCAATAAAATCTAAAGAAAGAATTTTTTCGAGAGCGATTTTGTGCTCCCAACCATCACCGAAATCATATTCATAAACAAAATTGTCTTTTGGATTAGAAATGATATCTTGTAAATAAACCTTACGCTCATCTTTTACATCAATATCAAAATCCGGGTCTGGAATTCCGATATAAGAGCTTCCAACTCTATATTGATGTAAACGGTAATTAAACCATCCCATTGCTACCTGCAAGACGGAATGTAATCGATCTAATCTGATGTTGTCTTTGACAATCAATCTTCTCCATATTGGAGGCTTGCTTCCAACCAAGGTAACTTTGATTTTTTATTCTTTTTTGTCACTGTAACCTCCATGTTTGGTTTGCGGCTGGCAGAATAGTTTAGCATCATGAAATATCTCACTGATATACTTGTGAACGAGCTCCTATTTCCCCCAAATCTCGTTCACTAAGAATTGTTTTCCAAATAAGCTAACAGAAAGCTCTTTGCTCAATTTCTCCGGTACGTTTTCGGGCGAAATGATGACTGCTACGGACATGCCTAATGTATAGCCTGCAGGTAGATTCCAATTGTCTCTCGCGATGTTCATGCCACCGTGTTCATTAAATGTTTAGCGAGGATCTAGTTCGCCCTCGTGAGCAATTGGAGTGGCCCAAATTTATATAGTGCATCATGGAACGACACACCGTCATAACTGAAATTGCGAAAGACGTTGCCGGTCCCGATTGCAGTAATTAAAACTTCTTCATCTTTTAGAAAGGCTTTAATACGCTTTCCGACTCCGTCTTTGTGGCGTCTTTTCTTAGCGGTTTTATCTATCGCAGGGAATAGATTTACTAACGCGCCTTCATAATCGCGATATTGAAGACGCTCGATGCATTGCTCTATACGCCGGCTGATTCCCGTGGGATTACTCATCAAGCAAACCTAACTATTGAGTGGTTTGCAATTTTGCATTCATATTCCAATATGACTGCACTCTTGCAGATATATTGGCCTATTGCTGTGCAATAGGGTTTATCTTTGATTCAAAATGCGGAGGCAGTGGTACGCCCTTAACTTTGTTCATCCGATGGTTGATTTTTGAGCGTCTCCCAGAATTTTCTTGGAGATATGATCCGCATGGATTGGATCTTTCTCAGTTCAAGCAGCTCTTTGTCACCGGTCACAAATAATTCTGCATTTCCATTCAACGCAATTGAAAGGATAAGGATATCGTCCCTGTCATTTATATCGACAGTTACGAAGTCGGTGTTTTCAGATAAAACGGAATCTTGGGTCAACACCTCCACGAAATCGGATATTATTGGGGATAGTCAAGGGTAATTTTATATCCCCAACGTTAAAGGTCACTTACGGTGCGTCGGCGTCGTGGACAGAGATTACGGTCCTGACTTTATCATCGCGCTTCAAGGGCAGTAATTCTCGGTGTAAATAAAAATCCTATCTTTAAAAGATCGTCATGTCTTCGTCTTTCAGATCGGAGACGAACATGTGCCCCGGTGCGTGGGTGATGACCAGTGGCAGGGGAGTCGATGTGGCAGCCAACGCGGAGGTGACCCCGCAGGCCCAGAACACCGGGACTTCGCCCGGCCGGATGGTGACCGGGTCGCCGAAATCCGGGCGATCGATTTCTTTGATGCCGATCAGATTCGGATCGCCGATATGGACCGGTGCGCCGTGGGTCAGGTGAAAGCGGGTGGTGATCTGAACCGCGCGGACGGCCTGTTCGGGCGTCATCGGCCGCATGCTGACCACCAGGGGTGCGGAAAACGGGCCGGCCGGTGTGCAGGCACGCTTGGTGACGTACATGGAAACGTTTTTACCTTCCTCGATATTGCGGATCGGAAGACCGGCGCTCTGCAGGGCGTTCTCAAATGAGAAACTGCAGCCCAGAAGGAAGCTGACCATGTCTTCGCTGAATGTGTCGGTGACGGTTTTGACTTCTTCTGTCAACTCTCCGTTGCGGTAGATCCGGTAGCGGGGCAGATCCTGACGCAGATCGGCCCCGGGGGCTATTTTAGGCGCATAGACCCCGGCATCGAGAACATCGAGTATCGGACAGGGTTTGGGGTTGCGGACGCAGAAGAGAAGAAAGTGAAAGGCTTCCCGCTGCGGCAGCATGACCAGGTTGGCCTGAACAAAGCCGCGGGCCGCACCCGAGGTCGGTTTGCGCCACTCTGCGGCGCGAATCCGGTCACGCAACTGGGCCGCGGTGAGGTTTTCTGGGGTCATGGGGGTTCCTTTGAGTTAGGCGGTTGAGCCCGTTGAGCCGGTTAAGCCGTTTGTGGCGGTTAATCGGGTTGTGAAGGAATTATAACTGACTAAAATTTCTGACCTTATTTATACCTAGTGTCTTGTCACACATAAATTGTCTTATCCATTGTTGCCCGCTGCTTGATATTTAAAGCCTGGGTACATAACAATGACCATCGGCAGTGTTGGTTTAGGTTTCAGCCCAGCCGCCGGCCAAAAAAAACGGCCGGTCAAATCGAAAAAGAAACTGATGAACATCGAACGTCCAACATCGAATAATGTATTCTGTCAATTTAAAAAAAGACTGAGCAAAGCGAATCTACCCTTC
>JBDNAO010000245.1:0-4542 GCA_039768375.1 Desulfobacterales bacterium
AAATACCGGTGGAGCGTATCCGACGCGGGTAGAGGGATTCATCGGGCAGCGTCGGTTCGGCAAAGGCGACCAGGTAACGGCTCTTGCTTTCGGCCCGCACTCGAGCCGCCTCCAGGGATGCGAGGGCCGAGAAATACTGTTTCTCCGCAAATTCATGTTCAACCTGAAGCCGCTCGTAATCGGTCACCACCTCGTTGAGCACCTTGCCTTTGTTGCCGGTCAGGCGGCTCTTCTCCGCGCCGATCTGGCCTTCGAGAGCCGTCAGTCGGGCTTTCAGGGCCGTGATGCGGGCACTGTCTTCGCGCATGTAAGTGCGCGCCTCGGCGAGCTCCGTCCTGGTTTTAGCAGCCTCCCCTTCCAACTCCGCCACCAGCGCCAGCATGCTACCGGCAACGGCTTCCGGGTTGAGAAGCTCTTTCTGATTCCGGAATCGTTTCATGGATTCGCGGGCCTTGGTCACCCGCTCCTCCGCCACCGCCAGTTCACTGCGCGCCAAAACCAGGCTGTCTTGAAGGGATCTCTCCGCCAGCTGGTTTACCAGTTGTTCACTCTGGGCCAGGATGGCCTGTCCCAGGTCGCGTGCCATTTTCGGGCTGTAAGCGCGCGTCTTGAGGGTGAAAATGCTGCTGGCGGGATCGTATCCCACCTGCACCACCCTTTGGAAGTAGTCGAGAAATTCCTCGCTGGTGGCCTCGCTTTCCAGCCTTGAAATGAAATCAGCCGCGTGGTTCTGGTAATGAGCGCGTAGCGAAAGATTTTGATCCAACACCGTCAGCATATCCTGTGACTGGATGTATTCCTCGACTACGTAAGCGTCTGCCGCAGTGGAGCCGCCGGCGTGGCCGAACAGGGCCAGCCATTCCGGTCCGCTGCCGCCTTCGGCCCCACGGATGGAGAATCGGGCCTCGGAGACGTACATGTCGGTGGCCAAGAAGGCGTAATAGACCAAAGCCAGAAGGGTCGGTAGACCGACGAAAAGCAGAAATCTGGTGCGCAAGGTCAATTGCATGCCTCAGGCTCTCTCTCTCTTATCGACTCCCGTTTCGTTGCCGTTCAGATTTTCATAGTGATCGATGGCGGTTGCCAGGTTGTCAAAAAAGATCAGATTGCCGCGATCGAGCACGGCGGCTGCATCACAGTGCTGGCGGATAGTGGCCGTGCTGTGTGACACCACGATCAGGGTGGAGCGGTCCTTGCGGCGGTCAAACTCCGCCTTGCTTTTGCGTTTGAAAACGGCGTCGCCGACTGCGGTCACCTCGTCGATGAGGTAGTAGTCGAAGTCGATGGCCATACTCAGTCCGAAGGCGAGTTTGGCTCTCATTCCAGAGGAATAAGTACTGAGCGGCATTTCCATGTAGTCGCCCAGTCCTGAGAATTCCTCCACAAACGCGGTCACTTTGCGGATGTCGACATCATAGATGCGGCAAATGAAGCGCAAGTTTTCCCGGCCGCTGAGGCTGCCATGAAAACCGCCGGAGAATCCGATGGGCCATGAAACCGTACCCTGACGCACAACGCGCCCGGAGGTCGGCATTTCAGCTCCTCCGATGAGCCGCAGCAGAGTCGACTTGCCGGCGCCGTTGCGGCCGAGGATGCCCATGTTGCATCCCGGTGGGAAAGCAGCGCTGACATCCTCCAATACGGTTTGCACCCCTTTTTTGGTGCGGTAGCTTTTGCAAAGGTTGCAAAGCTCGATCATACCTCTTGCTCCATGTAACGCCGGGAATACCGCTCCAGCAGCAGCCCCAGGGAAAGGGTAACGAGAACAAACCCAATAACATAAGGGAGATAGACAAATCGGCTGTTAAAGGTGGCCGACAGCCCGCCCCGCAGTGATTCAATCAAATGGGACAGCGGGTTAAAGAACAGGTAACGTTGCACATAGTGTGGCATGGCATCGACAGAGAAGAACAGTCCGGAGACGAAAAACATCACCCGCAATATCAGCGGTACCACGCGGGCGGTGGTCGGCCACATCAGGTTGAGGGCGGAACACAAGGCTCCCGTACCGAAACCCAAAAGCAGGGCCAGACTCATTGCCTCCAATATTCTGGCTGGGTCTTGCAGCGTCACCTGGTAATCCATAGCGCGGGCTATGCTCAACAAGACGACCATGACGCAAACATACATGGCGCCTTGCAACAGCGCCCGAGCCGTCAGAATATCGAGTGGAAACACCTGCGGATAGGCCAGCAGGGCGCGGTTGCCGCCGACCGAATTCATTCCGCTGGTGACCGTTTCGGCAAACAGAAACCAGGGAATAAATCCGCCAACCAGAAACACCGGCGTGGACATGCCGTGGGGGGCGTGAAACCCACCAAAATCACGAATCGCCCAGAAGATACCAATGAAAAAGGCGGCATTGATCGGCGCCCACAGATAACCCAGCTTGTGTTTGCCGAAGAGGGTCTTGGTTTCACGCAACATAAGCGCCCATACCACCCGGGCTTGTGCCCGCGCCGCTGATTTCAAAGTGATCATGGTCTTCCTCTTGCCGGCGCACCTCCCCAAATGCGCGGCGCCAAAATCCACTCGCCCGGTTTTTTTTCACAGACCGCGGCTGGTTCACCGAGCGGAGTGCCGTTGAAGACTTGAACCCGTTTGCAGTGTAAACCGGCAGCCGAATAAAAATCGCGATCAACCTTGACGGTTACAGCCCCACCGAATTCCGGCGCATCGATGACGGTACGACTGCCGGGTGCCTGACCGACAATCCAGGCCACGATCGCGCTTTGACGCATGTCCTGAGGTGTATCGATCCGATCCTTTGCGGAATGTGCGCAGGCCATGAAAAACAGAACGAGGCCCACTACCAGCAACCGGATCCAGATACCTAAAAATTTAAAACGGGCTTTCAAAAGATTTCCACCACACCCGATACACGTGCCTCGTCGTTCAATGCCACGAGCGCTTTGATTTTGCGCCGGCTCATGAGCTGTTCGGCCTTGCTCCATAGCGCCTTTTCGTCGATGGCAACGGGGTCCATATGCATGATGTCTTCTGCGGTGTCGGTTACAATGGAAAAGGAAGCATTCATCATTGCCCGGCGCAGGTCGCCGTCGGTAATAATTCCCAGCAGCCGCTCATCTTCCATGACAAGTGTCAACCCCATACGTCCGCGGGTCATGACCCAGATGGTTTCCTGAACAGATACCGAAGGGGCGACAATGGGGAAGGCTTGATCGGTGCGTTTATGCATCACGTCCTGTACCCGGCAGAGCAAGCGGCGGCCAAGGGACCCGCAGGGATGAAAGAGCGCAAAATCGTCCGGCTGGAAACCACGCAGACGCATGAGGGTGACCGCCAAGGCATCCCCCAGCGACATGGCGACAAGCGTGGAAGTTGTGGGCGCCAGATTGTAAGGACAGATTTCCCGCTCCACCGGCAGCGTCAAAACGATGTCGGCCTCACGCCCCAGGGTCGAATCCTTCCGGCCGACCATGGCAATGATGTGGTTGTCGAAATGTTTGAGAGAAGGCAGCAGATTCAGAACCTCTTGCGTCTCACCGCTGTTGCTGATGAGCATGACGAGGTTTTGGGGCCGGATCATTCCGAGGTCGCCGTGAACCGCCTCAGCCGGGTGGACGAAGAAGCTGGGCGTTCCTGTGGACGCAAAGGTCGCCGCCATCTTGCGGCCGACCAAACCCGACTTGCCCATCCCACTGATGACCAGGTGGCCGGAATACGCCAGGATCGTCTGCACTGCGCGGTCGAAAGAGTCGTCGAGAGAAAGGGCCAGATTTTGCAGAGAACACGCCTGCTCCCTGATGGCCTCCGCGCCGAAGAGGGTCGATGAATCCGTTACCTCTGGTCGTGCTTCCGTAAGATTCATTGATGATCCTTCAAACATGGTGAATCTTTATTTAATCAGAAGTTTTATTGGGGAGTAGTACTATCAGATAGGGGCAATGCCGGCGGGACAGACCGGGCAAGGCCCCTTAGTGGTCCTGTTCGAAAATACGGTGACGCACCGAGATGACAGAGGCGCCCGCAGCGCAAGGCGCGAGAAGCGAGCATACCAAGCGTATGCGAGCGCCGAGCAACACTGCGCGGCGGGATGCATCGGTCATTGAATGCCACCGTATTTGCGAATAGGGCCACTAAGCCACCATCCGCCAGATCACACCCGCCGCAGCCCCGAGCGGCACCAGGTAATGAACAGGCAGATGAAACTTCTGGAGCAGAACCAGGGAAACACCTGCCGATATCAATGCAAAGAGGTCGAAGCCGCCGTTGGGCAGGATCACCTTGTAACCGAACCAGACGGCCAAATTGAGCACCACCCCCACCACGGCCGCAGTGACGCCGGTGAGCGCAGCCTGGAGCTGCCGGTTGCCGGCCATGGCCTCGATAAAAGGCGCGCCGGTGAAGATGAAGAAGAAGCAGGGCAGAAATGTCACGTAGGTGGTGATCAAAGCCCCCAGGATGCCGGCGGTTAATGGCGTCAGATCGCCGGGCAAGTTCCAGGCTCCCAGAAAACCGACGTACTGGGTCACCATGATCAGCGGTCCGGGAGTGGACTCGGCCAAGCCGAGCCCGATA
>JBDNAO010000246.1:0-3004 GCA_039768375.1 Desulfobacterales bacterium
TCGACCCAGAAGGGTGACAGGGTCGAGGTCGAGTGCCTCAGAGAGGTGTTCGGCCCGAAATTGGCGAAAACACCGATTTCTTCAAACAAATCCCAGATTGGCCACACCCTGGGGGCCTCCGCCGCTATCGAGGCCGCCCTGGGAATAGAGGCGATGCAGCAGGGGCTGCTCCTGCCGACCGTCAATCATGTGCCCGACCCCGAACTGGCCGATGTTGACGTGGTCCCGCACAGTGCGCGCCGGCAGAGGTATGAGTTTTTCCTATCCAATTCCTTCGGATTCGGCGGGACCAACTGCTGTGTCGTTTTCAGAGGAGTGTAATGTGAGACCGAAACCCTTTGTCCCGCTGGTGTTCGACGGCGACAAGCGATATGTCAAGGATGAAACCGAGGGGCTGGTTTGGCACTGCAGTCGGCTCAGGACTCTCTATGCCGACACCGACCGCTCGCAGGTGGTGTATCACGCCAATTTCTTGCGCTACTTCGAATTCGGGCGGGCCTCCCTGATGCGCGACACCGGTTACCCCTATAAGGAAATCGAGGAAAGCGGTACCATCTACCCGATCATCGAAATCGGCGTCAACTATTACAATCCAGTCTATTATGACGATGCTATGTGCATCTACACCCGGCCGTCCCTTCTCGAAAGGGTCAAACTCCGTTTCGATTATGTCATTACGCGGGAAGAAAGCCGCGAGATGGCCTGCAAGGGATTCACGCGCCACTGCGCGGTCAATGCCGCGGGAATCCCGGTGGCGGTTGACGACAAGACAGCCCAGCTATGGAAGATCTTTCCGGAATAGTCAAATCGGCGACCATACACTTAGAAATCCCTTTGCGATCTTACCTGAAGGACCATTGCGTTGACGGCCGCGCCGTGTTGCCGGCGGTAGAAGCCGCGGAGTTGCTGGCTCGGGCGGCCAAGGGGTTTCAGCCCGGAACCGATGTGGCCGCCATGGTCGATCTGCGGTTCGACAAATTCCTGTTTCTCGATCTTGAAGCAAAAACCACAGCGGCTTTCTGCGATCTGGCGCTTTACGAGAACGGCGACGTTCAAGCCGTGCTGGCGACCCGGACAAAATCGAAGAAGGCGGCCATGACGCGGGTCAAAGAACATGCCGCCGTGCGGTTTTCCCGTCGAAAACCCGACATGCCGGATCTGGCGCTCGATTTAGCATCCGCTTTGGAGGGGGCCTGCTTTACCGTACAGGCCGAAAAAATCTATCGCGACCTGGTTCCTTTCGGACCGGCCTTTCGTAACGTGACGAGACTGCACCTCGCCGGCGGAGGGGCCATTGCCGAAATCAAGACCCCCGTCGACCCGGTGGGTGAGGAACGGACGAGACAGCTCGGGTCGCCTTTTCCCCTCGATGCGGCGTTTCACGCCGCCTGCGTCTGGGGGCAGCGTTTCGCAGATGTCGTCGCATTTCCCTTGGCTGTCGACCGACGCCGGATCTACAGGAACACTCGCCCCGGCGACACTTATTTCGGGCATGTGATCCCGGTTCGGGTGGAATCGGGCCTGCTGATTTTCGACCTGCGGATATTTGACGGCGGCGGCCGGCTATGCGAAACGGCAGCCGGTGTGCGCATGCACGATGTGAGCGGCGGAAAGCTGAAACCACCACGATGGATCGCGGCGGGAGGGCAGAAGCAGACAGCGGAGCGGATCGCCGCCCAGTGTCGGGCAATTTCGGTGATCGAGCTGAAATCCGTGACGCCGTTTGCGAAAAAGGTGCTGTCGACGAAAGAAAAAATCCGCTTCGACAAAATGGGCGATCAGCGCCGCAAGAGTTTTCTGGCGGCGCGTCTGGCATGCAAACGACTTTCCAGGACACTTTCCGGCCATGACGAAGTGACCGACCCCCGGGACATCGCCACCGTCTTTGCGGACAGGCCGCATCCCTGCTGCCCCAGGACAGACGGGGGCGATGTTTGTGCGTGTTCGGTGTCACACGACAACCGGTTCAGCGTCGCGGTGGCTTGCGACCGGCCGGTGGGAATCGACGTCGAAAAGATATCCGGGCGCGTGCTGAAATCACGCCGCCTTTATATGAGTGAATCGGAGATGGCCCTGGTTCGGGCAACTCCGCTTGGCGAGGCCGAAACTGCAGTGCGAATCTGGTCGATCAAGGAAGCGGTGACCAAGGCCCTGGACATTAACCTGGCCGACGCATGGCGACGCGTTCGGGTCACGACCGTCGGCGCTTATGAAAGCCGCTTTCAAATCGATGATGATGCTCCGAGCCATGCATTTCACGATGCTGTGCGACAACATGTTTTTACGCTTGTATGCCTGCAGTGAAAGATTTAGTTGAGAAGGCGGCAGGATGTTTTTCAACTCGAGCAACGGATGGCCGCACCCGCGCTCATGCTCGGGGCATTGATCGGGATCAGAGTGTTACTCAAGGATAGCGAGGGTAGAGATGGCGCGAGGCAAAATAATCATTTGGGGATTGACCGGGATCGTTCTACTGATTGTTTTTCAGTTTCCAATCGGTTGCCGGTCCACTTTGCCGCAGGATAACCGTCTCGTGAGGCCAAAGACCTATCAGGGCGCAGTGGACATCCGCATAAACGGGTTTCGCCGCACGTACCTGGTCCATATCCCTCCCGGTTATACACCAGAAATACCGTTACCCCTGGTTGTCGTCATTCACGGGGCTTTCGACACAGCTGAGGGGATGGAAAAATTTTCAAATTTCAGCCGACTGGCGGACACTGAGAATTTTATCGTCATGTATCCCAACGGGTTCGGAATTATGGGGTTTCTGCAGCACTGGAATGCCGGACACTGTTGTGGAAAAGCTGCTGACGACAAATTAGACGATGTTGGATTTGTTGCCGCAGCCATTGAGGACGTAGACGTCCGATTAAAGATCGATCGTGATCGAATCTATATGGTCGGTTTCTCCAACGGCGGCATGCTGGTATACCGCTTTGCAGCAGAGAGAGGAGAGCTTTTGGCGGCCATTGCACCACTCGCCGCATCCATTGGCGGAAGA
>JBDNAO010000247.1:0-3150 GCA_039768375.1 Desulfobacterales bacterium
GGTTCCTGGGGGTAAAAGGGGCGGAAATTTCGACCAACTGCGACCACCTGTTGGTCTACGGCCTCTCAGACGATTTCTGGAATCGATGGTTGTGCAACCACCATCCCGATCTTGAACAGATCATCGGTTCCGTTCACTGCTTGAGAGGAAATTGTGTGCTGGCGCACCCGTTTCGGGGGTGTCCGTTGGGAGTGTGGCGCGGCAATGGGGAAAGGTCAGGTGACTGCCTCAAACAGATGCGACCGCTTCAACCGAAGCAACCGTCGGCTCTTTCAACAGGATGAAAACGCACAAAAAAAGGTCACAAAAACCAGAAGACCTTTTTTTCTCTGAAGGAGCTTTTGGGAAGAGTCGTCGATTGTCAAAACGGGCGTGTCACGGACCGGGCCGGATGCGGTCGTCTATGGCTGCACACTATCGATCGAAGATCGTGTCAATCCGCTCCAGATCGTTGACCACCTGCCACTTGCCCTTGCCGCTCTCGACTTTGGATCGCCACTGCTCGACACGGTCGAGATAGTTCCCGGGGTCACGAATGTCCTGCCGAAGTTTGGTCACATTCAATGCGATTACGTTGAAATCGGAAAGCTGAAACGGGACGTCACGCACGTGACCCTTGGCGAGTTCCTCCTTCAAATCCGAAAAAATGAGGATGTATTTTTGCCCCGCGCCCGCTTCATTCAGGTACTCGATGGCCTGCAGGATGCCGCCGGAGATATCGGTGTAGGAACTGCTTTTCACTTTGGCCACGAAGTCGCCCACTGTTTTTTGGAAAGCCCTTTTCTGGTTGTTGGCTACCGACGGCCGCTGGTCAAACGTCATTTTGGCCACGATGTCTTTTTCGCTGAAACTACCGGTGTCGATGCAGGCCACTGCCAGAGTGTCTTTTGGCTGCAGAGTCCCCAGAAGATAATTGACGATCGACTGCGCTTTTTTCAGCTCGAGGGCATAGGTGCCGGAGGTGTCAAGAAGCATGTAGACCCCCGTGGTCCGGTTCTGAGCGTCAGTACAGCCGCCTACCGCCAATCCGATCAGCAGTACGAGGATAAAGAAGCGCTTCATTCCGTGCTCTCCAGAATTTCAAATCGGTCTTCGTGCTTTTCGATGTCTTTGGCCGCTTTTCCGTGTTGCCGGGCCTTTGAGATCTGTTCGAATGCCTGCCGTATTTTGAACGGTCTCTCGGTGACGACGCCCTCGAGCCAGAGGGGCGGGAAAATGATCAGATCGTAGAGAGCGGCGACCAATTTGCCGGTATAGTAAACGATATTGCCCGAAAGCCGCAGGAGAAAGGCGATGATCCGGAGCAGGCCCGCGGCCATGGTCCCCAGAACGGTGCGCGCCGAGGAGATAAACGATTCCAGGGGGATGGCCACGAAGGTCAGGGCAAAAGGCAGGATGAACCCCATGACCATCTGACCGATGGTCGGTATCTTGCTGCCCGCCTGAACCGTCTGTTCCACTCCGGCCAGGGTTTGACGCAGGGCTTCCATATCGGAGGCGATACGGTCCCGCATGAAGGCCAGCGCCGACTCCACGCCGGCCAAAACGGTCAGCAGCGCCAGGGTAATCCAGATCATGCGCATGCGCATCTTGTCGTCCATGGAGCCGATGACCGGAAACAGCCGTGTGATGCGAAGCGACTCCATCAGGTAGAGCCCCATGCTGATTTCGATCAGAATGATCACCAGTCCCGCCACATCGGATGTTCTGTACGGCCCGATGAAGCTGCCGCCACCAACCATTTCCGACATGGGTAGTGCAATCAGGTTGAAATTGATGACGGCGCCGCCGATGGCAATCAGCAGCACCAGGCCGGCGATAAAGAACTGCGTCATGGAGGAGGAGGAGAGCTTGCGGGCCGCCTTGTCGGTCCGGGCTCGGATCTCCTGGTAGTCGTCCATGTAGCGGTCGATGCTCTTGGCCCGGTCGGTCAGATCCGAAATAGAGCGCCCGATATCGTCCAAGGTTTTTTGTACCCTGCGCCACAACGGCAGCATGCGATTGAGCAGTACCTGGCGTTTGCCGCTGGAACTGCGGAAGCTCTCGATCGCTGTCCGGTTCTGTTCTCGCAGGTTCCGGTCGATTTCACTCAGCATCTTGCCCACCATCGAGTCGCCATCGTGCTTGATAGTGGCGATGGACTCGATGATGTTAATCCAGTTCGGTAGGTTCGGTGGTACCTCCACACTTCGGGCATGATCCTCCTCGAGCTTGGTGACCACGTCCGCCATCTGGCGCTGCAGGGCCGGATACCCCTTCAGGTCGCGAACCACCGTGGCGTTGATTCGCTCGAATTCCCGTTCCACCAGGCGCTCGGCGTTTTCCAGGCCCTCGGCCATGAGTACCTCGCGGTTGCGTTCGACCAGTTTATTTTCGGCCTGGCGCACAGAAGCAGCGGAAAGTCTCAAGGCATTGTTGATCACCAGGCTGAAGGCCAGGACCGCCCGGTGAAACGGCTTGCGCGCCAAATACATGGCGGCCAACAGGAGCGCCGCCAGCAAAATCGGATTCGGAGCCACAGGTAAGAGCAATTCGGTGAACTTCATTATCACCTCCTGTAAATTAGGTGCCGATCGAGAGTGTTGTGTGGTCCGAGAGTGACGATGGGCTATGGATGAAATCGGTTTCAGCCAATTCGTCACCGTCTGACATCCGGTCCGGCGGACACTTTCTTAGGAAAACAACGCCGATAAATGGAAAACCCCTCGACTCTGGCATGCCAGGAGGGGCGGATCGGATACCGGTCTATTTTTCCGGACTCAAAGGCACCTGTTGACCTTTGCAAAAACAATCTTACCAAATACAGCCGGTGCTTTCAATCGAAATGTATGTTTTAGTATATATAATGTATTACTTTGAGATGAAGTCTTGTTTGGATACGATGCCCGGGGAGGACTCGACAGGGCGGGGCGATATTGTCCTTCAGACCGGCGTCAGTGAATTAAGTCTGCCACAATAGGGAAACATGGTGGTGCAGCATTGTGAATAGTTGCATGAATCGGCCCATAACCGGTCTCCTAATTTAGCAGAAATGCATCATTGTTTGATGTGTCCCCAACTAAAATTTTTAAAAAGTCCTATTCGAACCACTTACCTTCCGGCAAGGGCACTGCAAGGAGAAACCGGAACACCATATAGAACACCGTCACA
>JBDNAO010000248.1:0-3440 GCA_039768375.1 Desulfobacterales bacterium
GACAAAAGAGGAACCGGAAGGTATTGTGGGGCTGGAGTTGTTCGACACCGTCGCCCTTTTGCGGTCGCTGGCTGTGGATTCATCGCGACGTGGGATCGGATTGGGTTCAAAACTGATAGCACATGCCGAGGATTATGCTCGGGGCCTCGGCATAAAATCTCTTTATCTGTTGACCAACACCGCCGAGTCGTTTTTCAAACACCGCGGTTATAAGTGCACCGGGCGAGACGATGCTCCCTCGGCGATCAGGGAGACAAAAGAGTTTTCCGAAATCTGCCCAGTGAGTTCAACTTTCATGGTAAAACACCTGTAACACGAAAATAGAATCAGACCCGAAAATAGAAACTTGAAACTCGAAACTCAGAACCCGGAACTAGTGGTGGCCTAAGGGCCATGAGCGTTTAGTCGTTAAAATCGACCTCATCCTTTAACCGGCTCAACGGGCTAAACCGGCTAAACGGACCTAATGCCATTGGTATTTTCATACACCGTGGCGGTCCTAAGTGCTGCTATTCAAAATTACAGTGACCTATTCGCCTTAATATGGAAGGAGATCAAGTATGAAAGAAAAAGATTCAGAAAAAATACGGCAAATGGTGAGAGATCGGTATGCCCAGGCGGCGGCGGGAGGACCCTGCGGATGTCAGGCAGGGCCTGTCGATTCCTGTTGCGGTTCTTTGACCAGCATTGCTGATTCCATGAGCCACGTGATGGGTTATTCCAAGGAGGATCTCAGCGGAGTTGTCGAAGGGGCCAATCTCGAACTTGGTTGCGGCAACCCGACCGCCATCGGAAACCTCAAGCAAGGCGAAATTGTTCTCGATTTGGGCAGCGGAGGTGGGTTCGACTGTTTTCTTGCCGCCAAAAAAGTGGGGGACAAGGGCCGAGTCATCGGCGTGGACATGACACCGGAGATGCTGGCCAAAGCGAGGCAGAACGCTGAAAAA
Source organism: Desulfobacterales bacterium (assembly GCA_039768375.1). GTDB lineage: Bacteria > Desulfobacterota > Desulfobacteria > Desulfobacterales > SG8-13 > JARFQH01. Next base: position 948 of record JBDNAO010000248.1, read on the forward strand.
ATGGGTGCAAGAAACGTCGAATTCCGCTTGGGGGAAATCGAGCACCTGCCGGTGGCCGACAGCAGTGTGAATGTCATTTTATCCAACTGCGTCATCAACCTGTCGCCGGAAAAGCAAAAGGTTTTCAGGGAAGCCTACCGGATTCTTCAGCCCGGGGGAAGGCTGGCCATATCCGATGTGGTGGCGACAGCCGATATGCCCGATCAGCTTCGAGAACAGGCGGCAATGATCACCGGGTGCATCGCGGGTGCCGAACGGATAGACCGCCTGGAGAAGATCCTGGCCGAAATCGGATTCAAGGACATCCGTATCCGGGTCAAATCCCATAGCCGTAGTCTTGTCAGCAGCTGGTTCCCTGGAAGCGGCGCGGAAAATTATGTGGCCTCAGCCGACATCGAGGCGACCAAGCCACTGTAAAAGGACCTGTCAACTGAGTCATTAATACGATTTGGGAAATGGTTCACAGTGCGAATCCGGTCCTTGTTGGCGGCTGCAGGCCAATAGAAGTGGCCCGGTTTAATTCCGGGCATCAATGGGAAATCGAAGAAATCAAGACCGTGGGACCGGTCTTCGAACGAAATGGTCTTAGTGCTTAACCGCAGGCTGCCCTTTTTCCTTTTTCTCCCGTTCTTCAGTTACACAGTATATCCCTTGTCCTGCCATTGCCGGCTTAAAGCAAAGATTATCCGATTGGCAAGCGGCTTTGGCCCTATCCCCGGATTGCCAACGTTGAATCAGCTTTGGCTCCCGAATTAAGGGCCGACTGATGGCGACATAGTCGGTCTGACACTGTTCCACCAGTTGCTCGGCCACCTCTAACGATCGAATTCCGCCCACCAGTATTAGGGGGGTCTTGATGTTGGTTTTGTAATCTTTGGCGGCTTGCCGATAAAAGACTTGGCGGTCAGCTGTGTCGAATTTCCCGGTCCGCACTGGGATGTACTTGCCGGAAAAAGATGTACCGCCGCTGAGCTCGATGGCATCAATCCCTTCGCTTTCAAGCATTTTGCAAACGTCCAGCATGTCTCGCCGACTGAAACCGCCTTCGACAAAATCCTCCGAATTCATTTTGATGAGAACCGGAAAGCTATTGCCAATTGACCGACGGATGCCCCCCAGAACCTCCAGAACGATGCGCGCGCGGTTTTCAATGCTGCCGCCGTAAGCATCCCTGCGCTTGTTGAAATAAGGCGACAGAAACTGGCTGAGCAGATACCCATGGGCGGCATGGATCTGAACACCATCAAAGCCGGCCTTTTGGGCTCGCAGGGCGCCCGCTGCAAAGGCTGCGGTAACTTCAGCAATCTCTAAGGTGGTCATTTCTCGGCAAACTGGGACCTTTTCCCCTTCAGAAATCGAGGGGCCTATGGCCGGCAGGCCTGATAAGCCGGTGGCGGCTTGACAGCCGGCGTGGGCCAATTGAACGATGATTTTGCCGTTCCGGGCGTGGACGGCCGATGCCATTTGAGTCAACCCTGGGAGCAGTCTGTCTTCGTAAATCCCCATCTGTTTTGGTCCGGCCTGGCCTTCCCCGCTCACATAAGCATGCCCGCTGATGATCAACCCAACTCCTCCGTCGGCCAGTTGAGTCATCAAATCAATCAGTTGGGCGGTGCAGCTCCCCTCGTCGGTGGCCATCCCCTCCCAAGTGGCCGAGCGCACGAAACGGTTCTTCAGCGTCATCGAATTTATGGTTGTTTGTTCAAAGAGTGCGGACATGGTCGCTCCTTTCTTAATGGAGAGCTGAATATTAAACGCACGAAGCGTTAAATCGGACTCGATTCAGTATTATGGATTGCGAAACAGGGGGCACCCATAAACTTGGAATTTCAGATTACATAGAGTAGTTTTGTATTTGTCTATGGCGTCGTTTGCTAAAAGTCAAGTCGGCGAGTGTTTACGGTTATCAAGAAGCCACAAGAACCTGGACCGATCTTCTTCCCGTGCTTATCAAACTTTATCGTCATTTTGGGCAAATCTTGTTGAGACCAAGAGGCTAGTGCCGACCGTTTTTCCGGTAAAATTGTGTTGACAACAATAGGTTTGAAAAATAATAGAAACGTTTAAGAGCGCAAATTCCAGCTCTTAACTGCGTCCGCTCATCTCAATCATACGATAATGTTTAGCGATGGATGCCATGATGACATATCAAGAGATTGTAAAGTTTCATGGACATGAGTGCCCCGGCCTTGCCATCGGATATAGAATGGCATCAGCTGGGCTGAAAGCAATCGAGTCTGTACGTGCTGAAGACGAGGAAATCGTCTCAATCGTCGAAAATGATGCTTGTGGCGTTGATGCGCTCCAATGTGTTACCGGATGCACATTCGGCAAAGGAAACCTCCTTTTTCGCGACTACGGAAAACACGTATTTACTATCTATTCCCGATCGACCCGAAAGGGTGTTCGCGTGGTGTTCCTTGATCAAAATCTGCCGGATAGTGTCAGAAATGATCGAGAGATTTTTGCCGAGTGGGTACTGTCGGCACCCCA
>JBDNAO010000033.1:0-4808 GCA_039768375.1 Desulfobacterales bacterium
GCCTGTCGCGCCGGTGTTCGGACCTGTGGAAAGAAGTCCTCGACACCGCCTCTACCCTTCCCTCGCCCTTGACGTTCTACGACGGTACCATTCACATGGGTCCGGCGGTCGTGCTGCGCGGAACCCAGGCGGCGGTGGATTACTACAAGCTCCTGCTGACGGAAATGAAGGAACGCATCGCCAACCGCGAGGCCGCGGTTGAGGGCGAACGCTTTCGGATCTACTGGGAAGGCATGCCGGTCTGGGGCCGCCTCAGCACCCACTCGAAGATGTTCGCCGAACTGAGCACCTGCGTATTGGCCTCGACCTATTGCAACAGTTGGATATTTAAAGCATTCGATCCCGACGACCCGTTCAGGAGCATGGCGCGGGCCTACACCGAACTGTTCATCACGCGCGCCGACGAGGCCAAGGAAAAATACATCAAGGATATGCTGGCCTTTTTCAAGGTGGACGGGATCATCTACCACGATGCCAAGACCTGTCCCAACAACTCCAACTGCCGCTACGGCATGCCCCAGCGCATGGAAGACATTACCGGCATACCGAGCCTGATCATCAACGGTGATCTCAACGACATGCGACTGGTTTCGGACGAACAAACCAAGACCAACGTCGAAGCGTTTATCGAGCAACTTGAAGAAAGAGGGGCTTGAGCCACCCGTTCCTGACTGCGGAGACGACATCTCATGACGTGAATTGACATATTTACTCGGAGAGATGGCCGGCTCGAAATGGAAACTTGAAACTGGAAACTGGAAACTCAGACCCCAGAGCCTGGAGCCCGGAACCGTTATAAAATCGATAACATCCTTCAATCCCGCCTCGTCGGGACTCAACTGGCCAAACTAAAAAGAAGGAGCCAAGACCATGCTGGAATCCTTATTCAGACCCAAGAAGGTCGCGGTCATCGGCGCTTCGAGCAAAGAGCTCTCCATCGGCAACCGGGTGATCATGAACCTGATCGATTTCGGGTTCAAGGGCGAGATCTATCCCATCAACCCGAAGGCGGATGAAATCCGCGGCATCACGGCCTTCAAGTCGATTACGGACTGTCCGGACAATATCGATGTGGTTCACATGGTGATTCCGGCCAAGTTCGTGCCCCAGGCCGTCGAGGACTGCGGCAGGAAAGGCGTCAAAAACATCATCATCAACTCCGGCGGGTTCTCGGAAACCGGTGCCGAAGGAGAAGCCATAGAAAAGGATTTTCTCGCCCGGGCCGCCAAATACGGCATCCGCATCCTGGGGCCCAACTGCCAGGGGATCATCAATTCGGACCCCCGGATCCGGGCCTACTGCAACTTTACGTTCACCAAACCCGAGCCGGGATTCATTTCCATTGTCGCGCTGAGCGGCGGCGTGGCCGAAGTCATCCACCAGGGGTTTGCGGCCATGGGCGTCGGCACCCGCATCTACGCCTCCAACGGCAACGCCTGCGATGTGACCATCCCGGAAATCATCCGTTATTTAGGGGAAGACGATGGGACGCGCGTCATCGTCACCTACGTCGAGGGACTCAGAGACCCGGCCAATTTCATGCAGACCGTCCGCGAGGTCGCCGCCCGAAAACCGATCCTGGCCATGAAGGCCGGTCGCACCGCGGAAGGCGCCAAAGCGGCCGCGTCCCACACCGGCGGACTGGCCAAAGAAGATCTGGCCACCGACCTGATATTCAAAAAAGCGGGGGTGGTCACCTTCACGGACGAGGGGGAACTGATCCAGGCCGCCGCCGCTTTTGCCACCCAGCCGATCCCTCAGGGAAACCGCGTCGGCATCATCACCAACACCGGCGGTCCGGCCGTGATCGCCACCGACGTGTTCGTCGGGGCCGGCTGTCAGCTGCCCCCACTTTCTGACAAAACCGTCGAGAAGTTGAAGACAACGCTCTACCCGGAAGCCTCGGTCAGAAATCCAATCGACGTTCTGGCCACCGGCACGGCCGCCCACTATAGGGCTTGCATGGATGCCATGCTGGTAGACGATGCCTTCGACTGTATTTTTATCAACTTCGTCACACCTTTTTTTGTGGACAACGAGAGCATCGCGCGCGAGATTGTGGCGGTCAGCCAACTGCAGCGGAAACCACTGGTCTGCAATTTGATGACCGACCGGCAGCAGTGGACCGAGGTGGTTAACATCCTACGGGACGGCGGTGTCCCCTGCTTCAGCCTGCCCGGTGAGGCGGCCCGGGCCATGGGCGCCCTGGTCCGATACAACACGATTCGCACCCGTGAAATCGGCAAGCTGAAGACCTTCAGTGATATCGACCGCCAAAAGGGACTGAGCATCTTGTCGAAGGCGAAAGAGGCCGGCCTCCGGATCCTCTCGGCAGAAGAGGTCTACAAAATTCTGGATGCCTACGGCATCCCGACCGCCGATTGGCGTGTGGCTGCCAACGCGGATGAAGCGGTCGCGGCGGCCGAGAGCATCGGCTTCCCGGTTGTGGTCAAGGCCGATTCTACAGCCGTCGTGCACAAGAGCGACATGGGCGCCGTGGCGGTGAACCTCGCCGACGGCGACGCCGTGCGGGCGACGGTTGACCGGATGCAGACGACACTTGCGGCCAACGACCTGCGCTACTTTGTGCAGAAGTTCCTGCCCGGCGGCCTGGAGGTGATTATAGGGGCCAAAGCCGAGGAGGACCTGGGCCACATGATCATGTTCGGGCTGGGCGGCATTCACGTCGAAGTCCTAAAAGACGTCGTCTTCAATCTGAGCCCGTTGAGCACCGCCGAAGCCAAAGAGATGCTGGCGGCGATAAAGGGCGCCCCGCTTCTCAAGGGCGTCAGGGGCCACAAAGGCGTCAATCGCGACCGCCTGGAAGAGATAATCCTGCGCCTGTCCCAGCTGGTCTCGGACCTTCCGGCCATCAAGGAAATGGACCTGAACCCGGCCATGGCCTTCGAAGACGGCGCCGTGGTGGTAGACGCAAGAATAAGCATATAGCCTCAAGCCTCGAACTTTTAACTTTAAGCTTCGAGCTTTTATCTTTATGTTTTGAGCCTTTTGCCTTTTACCTTGTACCCTGGACCTTACAGTGTTGAGCCTCGTGCCTTGAGCCTTGTGCCCTTTGCCTTGATTTATTTTTTATGGAGGATATTATGACGGCCTGCTGGATGAATCTTGGGCAGAACCTGAAGGTCAATGCCAAGAAATTTCCGAACACGGTGTGCCTGAAGGACAGCCGGCGCAGCTTCACTTATCCGCAAACCAATGACAGGGTCAACCGGCTGTCCCACAGCCTGACGTCGCTGGGGCTGTCCAAGGGCGACAAACTGGCTGTCTTGCTGGAAAACAGCATCGAGATCATCGAACTCTACCTGGCAACGGCCAAGACCGGAATCGTGATCGTTCCGATCAACTTCCGGCTGACCCAGGTCGAGGTGGACTATATCGTTGAGAACTCCGATGCCAAGGCGATCGTCGTCCACGACCAGTTCACGGAAACGATCGACGCGATCAGGACCGGTCTGAAGAACATCCCGGCGGAGAACGCCATCGTCGTCGGAGAGCCGAAGGAAGGATATCGCCCGTATGAAGAATTTATCATGGATGCGCCGGAAGGCGAGCCGCATGCGGACGTCAGACCCGAAGACACCTGGATTCTGATCTACACCTCCGGAACGACCGGCAAACCGAAGGGGGTGGTGCGCACGCATGAATCCCACATCGCCTTCTACCTGATCAACGCCGTCGATTTTGGATTCACCGAGCACGACATCTGCCTGAACGTGATGCCGCTGTGCCACATCAACTCCACTTTCTTCACCTTCACTTTCACTTACGTCGGCGCCTCGGTCTACATCCATCCGGCCCAGTCGTTCAGGGCCGCGGAGATTCTCGAGATCATCGAACGCGAGCAGATCTCCTTTATTTCTCTCATACCGACTCACTACAACCTGATTCTGAATACGACGGAAGATGAACGCAAGCGGGACGTCGGTTCGGTCCGCAAACTGCTCTGCTCCTCGGCCCCGGTCAGAAAGAGCATGAAGCTGGCGATCATGGATTTCTTTCCCGGCGTCGAACTTTACGAAGGCTACGGATCGACCGAGGCCGGCATTGTCACGGTGCTCAAGCCCGAGCACCAGATGAGCAAGCTGGGCTCCATCGGCTTCGAAAGCCTGGGGACCGATTTTGTCAAACTGCTGGATGTCAACGGAGAAGAAGTAGGGATCGGTGAGGTCGGAGAACTGTATTCCCGCGGACCGATGCTGTTCAAGGAATACTACAAGCTGCCGGAGAAAACCGCCGCAGCGTTCCGGGAAGGCTGGTTTTCGGCCGGTGACATGGCCCGGCGGGGGGCCGACGGGTTTTATGAAATCGTCGACCGCAAGGACAACATGATTATCACCGGCGGCGAGCATGTCTACCCCAGCGAAGTGGAAGAGGCCGTGGGCAGTCATGAGTGTGTTTTCGACTGTGCTTGCATCGGTCTGCCGGACGGGAAGTGGGGTGAAAGAGTCGTGGCGGTGGTGGTCCCCAAACCCGGTGTCAGTGAAAGGGATATCGACGAATCGGCCATTAAGGAATGCTGTCGCAGCAAACTGTCCGGATTCAAGCGACCGAAAGACGTTATTTTCATCCAGTCGGACGATATGCCGCGCACGCCGACCGGTAAGATATTGCATCGCAAGCTGAGAGAAAAATTTCGCAAGCCGGGCGCTAACCGGGAAACTTGAAACTGGAAAACCTAAAACCAACCGGAGGATAAAAACCATGTTGACTAAGGCCTTTATTCCGTACGGCGGTTATTACAGCACGCCGTTCGCCCGCTGGCAGGGAACCCTGGCAAACGAGAACGC
>JBDNAO010000249.1:0-21186 GCA_039768375.1 Desulfobacterales bacterium
CCCAGTCTGATCGTGTCAGAAACACTTTTACGCTACTGTAAAAATTCCAAATCATAAATAACAAGCAACAAATAAATCACAATGACCAAAATTCAAAATGACAAACCTGTTTGGGTCCTTGGATATTGAGACTTGAGATTTATTTGGAATTTGGAGCTTGGAATTTGATATTTCCGAATACATCGATGCTCGGGATGGATCTATAAAGTTTGCCTTTCTAATGGCTATAACACCATTGAGATTCTTATGAGGGTTCGGTCTGTCAGGGGGCAGGGGCTTTGCGGTAGTGGCGCACAATGGATGCGACCAGCCCGGGGATCGTGAAGCTGTCGGCGGTGAGGTGCACCTCGAATCCCAGTTTTCGAGCCGTCTCCGAAGTGATGGGGCCGATGCTGGCGACGGTGACAGGCCGGATCAGTTCATCGAAGCGGTCCCGGGGCAGCAGTGATTTGAAATTGGTTACCGTGGATGAACTGGTGAAGGTGATCATGTCGATGGATCCGGTCTCGAGCTGTTCGATCAGCCGGTCTGCCCGCTCTTCGGCCGGACGCGTGCGGTAAACGGGGACCTCATCGACCCTGGCCCCCATTTTCGACAGCTGTTCGGGCAGAATCGGCCGTGCCTCGGCCGCCCGCGGGAGCAGGATTTTTTGGCCTGAGACGTCTTTCTTTTCGAAGGCCGCCACCACCGATTCCGCCTGGTAGCTTTCCGGAACGATATCGCTGGTCAACCCGAATTCAAAAAGTTTCGCGGCAGTGGCCGGGCCGATCGCGGCGGTGTTGATCCGGCCCAGGGCCCTGACATCCCGACCCCGGCTGAACAGCCGTTCGAAGAAGAATTTAACGCCGTTGACGCTGGTGAAGATCAGCCAGTCGTATTCGGCGATGCGATCGAAGGCCTGATCCAGAGGCGTCCAGTCGACCGGCGGTTCGATCGTTATGGTGGGGTGTTCCAGACATTCGGCGCCCAGTTCGGAGAGGTATCGAATCAGATCGCTGGCCTGGGCCCGGGCGCGGGTCACAACGATGCGTTTTCCGAGGAGCGGCCGATTGTCGAACCACTTCATGCGGTCCCGCAGCTGCACCACTTCACCGACTACGATGATGGCCGGGGCCTTGAGGCCGGCCTGCGTGACGCGTTCTACGATGGTCGCAAGGGTGCCGGAAACCGTCTGCTGGCGCGACGTCGTGCCCCAGCGGACCAGCGCCACCGGTGTGTCGGCCGGTTTGCCGTGCCGAATCAGGCTGCCGGTGATCTGCGGCAGGTTTTTGACGCCCATCAAGAAAACCAGGGTTCCGATCCCCTTCGCCAGCGCGGCCCAATCGATGGTCGACGTCTCCTTATCAGGATCCTCGTGGCCGGTGATGAAGGCAACAGTCGAGGTGTACTGTCGATGGGTCAGGGGTATGCCGGCGTAAGCCGGGGCGGCAATGGCGGAGGTGACACCCGGCACGATTTCAAAGGGGATGCCCGCATCGATCAGGACCTCTGCCTCCTCGCCCCCGCGGCCGAAAATAAAGGGGTCGCCTCCCTTCAAGCGGGCGACGGTCGCACCCGCCTTTGCCTTTGCAACGATCAGTGCGTTGATCCCATCCTGAGAAAGCGTGTGGTCGCCGCCTTTCTTGCCGACGTATATCAGTTCGGCGTTCTCACGGACATGCCGCAGCAGGGTCGGTGCGGCCAGGTAATCGTACACGATCACATCGGCCCTGCGGATGATCTCGAGCCCCCTGATGGTAATCAGACCCGGATCTCCAGGACCCGCACCCACCAGGTAAACCATGCCTTTTGACGGATTATTTTCCATAAGCGGCCAGTTTCTCCAGAACCTTGTCGGCTCCCCTGGCGAGGAGCCGTTCCGCGAGTTCGCGCCCGACAGCCTCAGGAGTGTGTGCCGGACCGCTGAGCCGATCCCGGTATACGGTTCGGCCGTCGATATCCGCAACCAACCCTTCCAGATTCAACCGGTCGCCGGTGATCGTGCCGTGGGCGGCAATCGGAACCTGGCAGCTGCCTTCCAGGCGATGCAGAAAAGACCGTTCGCCCAGTACAGCCAGGCGTGTCGGCGTATGGTTCAGCACGTCCAGTTTTTCGGCGATGGCACGGTCATCCTGACGGATTTCGATGCACAGGGCCCCTTGGCCGGCCGCCGGCAGCATGACCGTTTCCTCGAGTTGCGCGGTGACGCGATGCGCCATTCCGAGGCGCTGGATTCCGGCGGCCGCCAGAACGATCGCATCGAGTTTTTCGGTCGGATCATCCAGTTTTCTCAAGCGCGTGTCCACATTGCCCCGCAGTGCTACGATCTCGATGTCGGGGCGTGCACAGCGCAACTGTGCCGCCCGTCTCAGGCTGCTGGTGCCGATTCGGGCGGAATGGGCCAATCGCGCAAAAGGCGTGTCATTTCTGGCGATGAGAACGTCGGCCGGATTTTCACGCGCGGGGATCGGACCGATACAAAGTCCCTGCGGCAAGTCGGCCGGCATGTCTTTCATGCTGTGGACCGCCAGGTCGATGCGACCCTCCAGCAGAGTCTCTTCGATTTCTTTGACGAAAAGTCCCTTGCCGCCGACGTCGGCCAACGGGACGTCGAGTATTTTATCGCCCTTGGTGGTGATAGTGACGAGCTGAATCGAAAGGGAAGGGAAGTGTTTGAGCAGTTCCGACTGAACCCAGTTGGCTTGCCACAGAGCGAGGGCGCTCTTTCGGGTCCCGATCCTGAAAACACTTTTCATGATCAGTGGCCGCAGCTCGAACAGCTGGTTCCCGAACACCCGCTGCAGGAGGACCCGGCCGACCTGGAAACCGTCTGGCCGCCGCCCCCCTTGCTGACAAAACCGCAGGTCGACATCAGACGGCAGACATCGGCACCTTTGCAGGCCGGGCAGTCCGGTTTTTCGTCACCAAACACCAGACACTCGAAATCCTCGTTGCATTTCAGGCAGTGATACTCGTAAATCGGCATGACAGGATCTCCTCGAATACGGCGAGGCCGTATGTGTTATCAGTCAAAACGAAAACCGTATCTTAATCAACCCGCGGAAAAAATCAAGGTTCTATTTTTTGAAGTGTTTCGGAAAGAGGATGCGCTCCACCAACTCGCAGAGTATGTGCGCCATGATAAGGTGGGTCTCCTGGATGCGGGCGGTCGAATCAGACATCACGGTCAGCGACAGATCGGCCATCGCGGCCAGTCGGCCTCCGCGGCCGGTCATGGCGAAAGTGGCCATCTTCTTTTCCCCGGCCGCTTCGATGCCTTTCAAGACGTTTGCCGAATTGCCGCTGGTGCTGATGGCCCAGGCGACATCGCCTTTTTTACCCAGGGCGTGGATCTGTTTGGAGAAAATGTCGTCAAAATGGTAGTCGTTGCCGATACTGGTGAGAATCGATGTGTCGGTCGTGAGGGCGATGGCTGCCAGGGGCGGACGTTCGATACCGAAACGGTTGACGAATTCGGCCGCTATATGCTGGGCGTCGGCCGCACTGCCGCCGTTTCCGAAAATGAGCACCTTGCGGTCGGAGGCCAGGCTTTCGGCCAGGCGTTGGGCGCCGGTTTCGAGTTTGGCCAGGTTTTCCTTTACGGAACGGTCTTTGACCGCCAGGCTTTCGGCCAGTATGGAAAGGATACGGTTTTCCATGGTCAGGAGGCCTTGTCCAACAACCGGCTCTGAACTTCCGCGAGTTGCGCTGCGGAATCACACCCCAGATCGACGGCCTTCTGAAATTCGTCACGGGCTTCCGACAACCGGTCTTCTTTCAAATACAGGCACCCGAGTCGATGGTGAAAGAGACCGTTTCGCGGAGCGATCGCCGTGCTGTGCCGGCAAAAAAGCTTCGCGATATCGGCGTTTTTACCCATGACATGATACAACCAGCCCAAGCCGGAGAGTGAAGCGGCGTCATTGGCGTTGAGCCGCAGCGATTTTTTATAGGCCGCAACGGCTTCGTCGCGTTTATCGAGGACGGCATAACATTCACCGATAAGGGCGTGAACGGCGCTCGATTGCGGCTGCATGGCGGCGGCTTTTTCGAGATAGATGTGACCTTTTTCAGGCTGGCCGTCTTCGAGGTAGAGTTTGCCCAGTTGCAATCTGACCTCGAAGAGGTTGTGGGGCCGATTGTCGACTTCGAGCAGGTGCGCTCGGGCTTTTTCACGCTCGTCCAACAACAGGTGGACAAGGCCGGCATTGTAATGGGACAGGGACTCTTGGGCATCAAGGGTCATGGCCTCCTTGAACTGGGTCAGGGCGCTCACGAATTCGCCGGTCACGCCGTAGCAAACACCCAGGCTGTTGTGCAGGTTCGCATTTGCCGGGTCGAGCTTCAGAGCGGTCTTGTATTCGTCGATGGCCTTTTGGTATTCGCCCTCGTCGTAGAGACTGTCGCCGCTGATGTTGAGACTGATGGCATCGAAGGAGACGAGGCTGTCGGGCCCGAAAAATTTTGCGTGCTCGAGGGCCTTGCGGGCATTGTCGAGGATTTTGTCCTTGGGATAGTCGAGGGTCGGAAAAAAGGCCAGACCGATCGTGACGGAGGGGCCGGCGTCGGCTGCCACTGTTTTTTTGATCTCTTCGGCCCATGCGAGCGTCGACGACGGGTTGCCGCCGGGCAGAAAGCATCCGAAGGCGGTTGAATCGAGCAGTCCCCAGAGACCGGATACCGATCGACAAGCCCTCTCGAGGGTACGGGCCACCGTTGTTCGGATGTCCGGTTCCGGTTCGGAATCGACGGTGTCGCCCGCAAGCCGGCAGTCGTCGATTTGAACAACGGCAGCCGCAAATTCTGAGACTTCTTCCAGGCTGCTCATGGCGCGGACCATTAGAGATTTGCCGCTGAGAAGGTTGGGGTAGGCCAGCTCCAGTGCTTTGACATCCTTGTCCGACTCGACGACACACGCCGACCGGGGAACGGATTCGGACCGGGCCTTCGAGAGGAGAAAGTTGCGGGTCTCGCCGGCATCGGGGCTCAGTTGATTCGGTTTCTGCGTCATCATCATTCCTCAAGTCAGTAGCGTTTCAATTGCGCTCCGGATGGTCTCCAGCTCGTCGTCCTGGAGAGTCCGCATATCCATTGTGTATAGGTCATCCTCGATTCTGCCGATGATCGGGGGTGAATTCAGGCGCAGATTTTTTTCGATGGCGTTGGCCGACAGACCGTCGATTCTTATACCCAGGCCTTTGCTGGGCAGTTCCAGCAGCGGTAGTGAGCCGCCGCCGGGCCGTGAGACGAGGTCCAGCGACGCGACTGTCAAGCGGATGCGCCCGGCGCTTTCGAGCATTTTTTTCAGGCGCCCGGCTTTTTCCTCCAGGGTTGCGATCGGTTGCAGCATCATGCGCAGGGTGGGGATTGCCTGCACTGCCATTTCTTCATCCCGATACAGTCTCAGGGTGCTTTCCAAGGCTGCCAGAGTCAGCTTGTCGATTCGCAGCGCGCGTGTGATCGGATTCTTTTTGATCCGGTCGATACAGGCTTTTTTTCCGACAACCAAACCGGCCTGGGGACCGCCGAGAAGCTTGTCCCCGCTGAAGGTGATGATGTCGACCCCGGCCGACACCGATTCCTGCACCGTCGGCTCTTTCAGAAGTCCGTAGCGTGAAAAATCGATGAATGTGCCGCTGCCCAGGTCCTCCATGACCGGAACTTGGTGTTTCTGACCCAAAGCGACGAGCTCCTTGAGCGAGACCTCGGTCGAAAATCCGACGACACTGTAGTTGCTTTTATGAACTTTCAGCAGCAGGGCGGTCTGCTCGTCGACGGCGTTCTCATAGTCATGAAGGTGCGTGCGGTTGGTGGTTCCGACTTCGCACAGAACGCCCCCGCTTTTGGCCATGACATCCGGGATGCGGAAGGAACCACCGATTTCCACCAGTTCCCCCCGGGAGACGATGACCTTTTTGCCGGCGGCCATCGTCTCCAACGCCAGTAAGACCGCTCCGGCGCAGTTGTTGACCACCATGGCGGACTCGGCGCCGCTGATTTCACAGATCAGGCCTTCCACATTGGCATATCGGGAGCCGCGGCGGCCTTTATCGAGGTCGAATTCGAGATTCGAATACTGGCGGCCGACTGTGCATAGGTGCTCGATGGCGGTTTCAGCCAGCAGCGAGCGGCCGAGGTTAGTATGGATGACGATTCCGGTGGCATTGACGGTTTCCCGCAGGTTCAACGACTGCGCCTGCCGGACCAAATCCTTAACGCCGGTCACTACCGATGAATCAGCCAAAAGATCGTCGATGTGGGCAGGGTCCTGCTCGATAATTTGCCGGCGACGGTTGTCGAGAACGGATCGGATGGAACGGATGAGAACCGATCGGGGGATTTCCGCAAAAAACGGATCGGATTTGGAGAGTTCGAGGACATGGTCGACAGCCGGCAGATTCCGTAAACCCTCTTTTTGATGCTGGTTGAGATTCATCGAGCGTTTTTATCCTCCGGACGCCGGGGCACTTTCCGCTTCACAATCGAACAAACTCTGCGGGATGAGATCGACGATTTCCGCGAGGTTTTCGGGTTTCAGGCCGACTCGTTTTAGTCGGGTTTCAATCGATCCGCTGCTCATCCCTTCCAGTTCGAGACCGGTATTGAATCTGGCCATGAGAAGATCGGCCAGGAAGATGATGTGCGCCAGTTCGGTATGCTGCAACGATTTTTCGGGCTTGTGGTGATGGGCAATCGTGGCGGTCAAGGATTCCGGAAAAGCCCACATTTCAGCCAGCGTGCGGCCGACTGCGGTGTGGTCGGTGCCGAAAATTTCTCTTTCGATCGTGATCGAATACGCTTCCTCACTATTTAATTTTCGGTAAAAGAGCGGAAAGGCGGTTGCAATGAACTGATCGAGCACCACTTTGCCGATGTCATGCAGCAACCCGGCGGTATAAGCCGTCGACAAGGGTGCCTTGCCTGTAAAATGGGCGATTTTTTCTGCGGTCAGCGCCGTGCCGACGGCGTGATGAAAGAGGCCGCCCATGCACAGCGAGTAGCCATTACCGGAAGCATCGAAAAATTCATTAACTGCGGCCGATATGATCATTTTGACAAATAGGTTCTCCCCGAGAAAAACGAGCGCGTGGTCCAGTGATTCGATCTTGCTTTTCTTGGCAAACATCGCGGAGTTGCAGAGTTGAAGGGTTCGGGCGCTGAGGACCTGGTCTTTCTTTATTTCCTCGGCGATCGGTTTGATGTCTTCGGCGCCCGCATCGAGCATATGAAGGATTTTCAGGGCCACCTGCGGTATCGGCTTGATCTTCTCCGTTGCCTGTTGGATTTCCGCCGGCTCAGGCAACCGACCGGATTCCCTGGTGACGCTCTTTTCCTGTCCCAATGGCTCGATGCGAAATGACCAGCTCTCCATGTCGAGGCGCAGACAACAGGTAAAAAACCCGCCGGTTTCCCAGTGTACGATCGGAATGCCTTCAGCGGACAGAATCGACTCGACCAGCTCGGCTGTGCGGCCGCCGATGTTGAGGTCAAGATCGGTAGCGCTCAGGGGACCGACAAGCGCGCCGCCGGCAATGACGGCCGTCAGTTGATCCCGGACGGCGCCGGCTTCGTACAGCGCTGCGAGAAAAAAAGGCATGCCGGTCGTGGCGTAGCGGGTGTCGGCCTGTTCCATGCCGCCCCCCACCGGCTCGGGCAGTAGCAGGTGAATCATTCCGCCGATACCGCTTTTGGCATCGAACAAGGCGACGCCCACGCAGGTCCCGAGAAACGCCTGCAGCAAAATCGGTTCGGAGTGCCCCAGCCAATAACCGCCGGAAGGTATCGTCTGTTTTGGTATAGCGAAACTCATGCGAATTCAGGCCTGAAAAGTGGTGGGCGTGCTTTTTTAACGATGACTGAAATATTACTTTATACCATTCAAAACTACTTTAATTCAATAGATTTCTTACTCTTAAGGTATAGACTCCCAAAAGGGCTTTAAGTGAACGCTGATTTCGTCTATTGTATCACCTGCGCCGTGATGCCGATGTCGGAGGCGGAAAAGACGGCCCTGTTTTTTTACGGTTAAACGGCTCCTTCGTTCGATCTCGATTGTCTTCTGAAGATTTCGCCGCCTAAGGCGCCGTTATGGCGTATCATCCGACCACCGAGTCGCACCTCGATCGGTGTCCGCGTGGAAAACAGGTCCGCCGATGGACGCCAATTCTTGAAAGGTTGACCCCAACAGGCAAGGAGAGAGTGATGGACAGCCGAATTATCCTTCCGCTGGACCACGTTCAGTGGGACCAGGCCCGAGACATCATGCGCCGAACCGAAGGTCTGGTGTGGGGCTACAAGATACGCCGCAGCGTGCTCGACCGCGGCTTGACGGTTATACCCGACATCAAGCGACACGGACGGGTCATGCTCGACTTCAAGCTCTACGACATTCCCAGCGCCATGACGGAATCGTTGACGCTTCACCTGACGGCCAATGCCGATATCACGACGGTTCACTGCACTTCCGGCTACGACCCGGCCGCCCATGGGCTGGCAAAGGATCACATCGCCGGCGTCACCATCCTGACATCGATGGGCCGGGAGGATTTCAAACGGTATTATCGGGGCGAGAGCCCGCAGCAGATGGTGGCGCAGATGGCAGCCGAGGCCGTGTCGCGATATGCCTACCTCGTCTGTTCGGCGACGGACCTGGAATCGATCCAAGCCCTGGACATCAAGAAGATCTGTCCCGGGATCCGACCGAGCTGGTACCAGGAAGATGACGACCAGCATCGGACGGCCACACCGGCGGCTGCGATCAGACAGGGCGCCGATCTTCTGGTCATCGGCCGCCCCCTGCTCGGCGCCGACGACATCGCCGGTGCGCTCGAAATGACGAATGCAGAAATTGCACAGATCCTGGCAGGCGGTTAATGCTTCGGACAGCTGTCGAATACTGATCCCCGGGGCTTCTCCGGCCAGTCGAGCCGTTTATCGCGGACCGCACCGGCCAGTTTGAATCCCAGCAGTTTGTAAATCAGTTTTGCAACAGCGAAAGGTGAATTCAGATCATGAGGCGCGGTGGAGAGCTCCACGACGTCGAAGGCGACCACATTTTTGCGGTCGAATATCTTTTTCAGCAGATACAGGGCCTCGTCCCAGGTGAAGCCGCCCGGCTCGGGCGTACCGGTGCTGCGGATGACGCTCCAATCGAACGCATCCACATCGATGGTTAAAAAGACCGGTTCCGGCAGTCCGGCCAGGGCCGCATCGATGTCGAAAGCCCCGTTGCGGTAAGACGACATCGTGCACATCGCTATATTTTCCCGTTCGACGCGTTGCGCTTCTTCCAGGGACATGCTCCGGATACCGAACTGCAGGGTGTCCGTGGTTATTTCACGGATGCGCGCCATCACGCAGGCGTGGCTGAAGCGGCTGTTGTCATAGCTGAGCCTGAGATCAGCGTGGGCGTCGAGCTGGATCACGGAAAGGGTGCCGTGCACCGCTTTCAGCGCCTGGGCAAATGGACCGCTGACCGAGTGGTCGCCACCGATCAGTACCACGAACTTCCTCCGATCGAGCAGTTCTTTGGCCGACCGGTACACCACCGCCTGCACCTTGGCGGGATCTGCGGGCAGCCGGGGCGGCATCAGCGTAGCGATGCCCATTCTGAAAGGTTCGGCCTTCAGCACCTCATCGTAGAACTCCAGCTGGTGGGATGCCGCGATGACGGCTGCAGGGGCATCAGCCGCACCGGTGCCGTAGCTCACACCGCCTTCGTAGGGGATCGGCAGGATCACGGCGGCGGCAGTTTCGAGCGTGGTGTAGTCGGGGTCGGGATTGAGAAACGGTTGCGGGTCGGTTTTCAACGGGCCTGCTCCAGCTTCTCGGCATACTGCGGCAGTTGCGTGGCGATGTGTTTCAGCGGTCGTTTGGCGCATTTTGCAAGCACATAAGCCGCCAGGATCGGAAAGATGACGCTGTATTCCCCCCAGATCTGCACCATCTTCTCTTCATCCACGGAGCGGTACTTGCCCCAGGTGACCGCCTCGCTGAAGGTGCAGCCGGACAGACTGCCCTCCCTCTCGATGGCCGTGCCGATTTGAAGCCCGCGGTCGGCGCCTTCGAAATTGATGCCCAGAATTTGACTGATGGTGGGGCTGGTCTGTTGAATAAAGTTTTTGGGTCCCCCGCCTCCCAGTTCGATGAAACCGGTCTGTTCGGTGGAGAAAACGATGGCCGCGGAATCGAAGATGTCTTTTTGTGCGGACAGGCTGATCGGCAGCCCGCTACGGTCGGTCAAGACCAGGTTCAAGGCGATGGAATGGTTGGCCAGTGAGTCCCAGAAGATGGGGACGTCGTGTTCGGCGGCGGTGGCGACGAAACTGCGTTGCGGGTATTTGGCCTGCTGGTGGGTCCATTTTCCAAGGGCCCGGTTGAATTCCCAGCTGGAGAGCGGTCGCCCGGAGAGCTGCTCCCGGTGACATTCCCGTATGAAGCGGCGGATGATGGCGTCCTGCGCATCGAGGGTTTCCTTGTCGCGGATGCCGATGTCGTAGATGCGGGTGTCGCCGTGCCGCCGCAACGCGTTGTCGTCCCAGACCGGCGGTATCGCTTTGACCGGAAGGTCGAAGGCAAAGTGAAGATCGTGGTAGACCTGGGCACCGGTCGAACAGATGACATCGATGACGCCGGCTTCGATCAGCGAGATGATCATGCCGCCCATGCCGCCGGCGACACCGGCGCCCGCGATACCGAGCCAGATCACGTCGTTGTCGGAGACCATGCGTTCGAATAGCCGGGCCCCGCGGTGCACGTTGCGGGCTTCGAAGGATGTCCGGCCGAGCACGTCGATCAGATCGACGACCGACATGTCTGGGGCAAGAGCGGGGGGGACGATATCAGGATGATCCTTGAACATCGAATGGTGCGGCATAAGGAAGAAGTCCTTTGTTAAATGGTTTGGCCCGTTTAGCCGGTTGGCCGGCGAACCAACTCAAACGGGCCTAACGGGCCAAACGGGCTCAACCGGCTAAACCTATTTTACGTCATCAACATGACTGCGCAGGCAATGACCGTGGTCCAGAGACCGTCTTTGTGACCCTTGGCCGACTGGGCGACGCTGCGGGTGACAAACTGGCGTTTGCCGACCTTGTAAACCTGCTTGCGTTCGTCCCAGGCCACATCCGGATCGAGTTCGATTCCCAGTGTCGATGCCAGCATGGTCGCCGCCAGGTCTTCGGCGAAGTCGGTCGATTTTTTCATGGTTTCACCGAAGGCGTGGTGCTCGGAGATATACCCGTACTGATGGTGGTTTTTGGGGCGTGCCAGGCCGACGGCGGCTGACACCAGACGATTGGGTTCATTCGTGTCTTCACGCGCCAGAACCACGAAGGTGATCTGAGCCGGTTTCAGCTCTTCGATGCCGGTTTTGCGCGAGATGATTTTGCAATCCGGCGGGAAGATGCTCGATACGTAGACCAGGTTGCACTTCTCGATGCCGGCATTGCGCAGCGCCAACTCGAAGCTCTGGAGCTTGTTGCGATGGCAGCCGACACCCTTGGTGAAAAACATCCGTTTGGGGATTAACTTGTCCAATTCCCATTATCCTCCGAGCCACTTCTCATGCGGGTTGACATAAGGGGGTAAAAATACCGGCTATTACGATGATTGTCAACTGATGACGTGGCGTTTTTACGCGTCGAACCGGGCCGTTACGATTCGTCTTGCGGCCCGTTTTTTGCGCTGCGGTAAAGGTCGTTTGGGAGCGATCGATTGAAAACCTTAGAAAAACGACAGCCGTCGATAGAGGATGACGCCGAGAATCAGCAAACCGAGGACCAGGACGGTCACCAGCTGATCGGGACTGAATTTTTTCATTATTTTCAACCGCCGGAGGCTATTAGGGCTCACTCAAAAATGACGTCACATTTTCGACGCCGATGCATCCCGTCTGGTCGCGTTGCGAATACTCGGAATATCAAGATATTCCTGCGTTTTCGCGCCTTGCCAGGCGGGCGCCTCAACGCCCAAAATGATGAACTTATTTTTTCGTGAACCCTTAGTCTTCACGGTCCAGTCCGAAGGCCGAGTGTAAGACGCGGACGGCCAGCTCGGTATATTTTTCTTCGATCACGCAGGAGATCCTGATTTCCGAGGTGCTGATCATGATGATGTTGACGTTTTCCTTGGCCAGCGTGTTGAACATGGTCGAGGCCACACCGGAGTGATTGCGCATACCCACGCCGATGACCGACACCTTGGCGATGTCTTTGCCGCCAAACACTTCTTCGGCGCCGATTTGCCGGGCCACTTCCCGTTCGATTTCCATCGCGCGCGGAAAATCGGACTTGGGGACCGTGAAGGTCAGGTCCGTCTTGCCACCGGCACGGGTATTTTGAATGATCATGTCCACGATGATCTTCGCCTCGGTAATGGGCGTGAAAATCTTGGCCGCAATTCCCGGCTGATCCGGGACCTTCTTCAAGGTGATGCGGGCCTGGTCCTTATCGTGCGTCACCGCGGTGACAATCAGCTTTTCCATGCCGGAATCTTCGTTCACCACCATTGTCCCCTCCTCTCCATTAAAAGATGACCTGACATGCACGGGAACGTTGTATTTTTTAGCGAAGCCGACCGACCGTATCTGCAGAACCTTGGCGCCCAAACTGGCCATATTCAGCATCTCGTCGTAGGAGACGACTTTGAGCTTGCGAGCGAGGGGACAGATGTTCGGGTCGGCGGTGTAAATGCCGTCGACGTCAGTGTAGATTTCACAGGTGTCGGCCTTCAGTGCGGCCGAAATGGCCACCGCCGAGGTGTCCGATCCGCCGCGGCCCAAGGTGGTGATGTTGCCTTCCGGATCACAGCCCTGGAAACCAGCCACCACGACGATGGTACGTCCGGTCATCAGCCACCGGATGCGGTCGGTGCCGATGTCCACGATGCGCGCGTTGCCGTAGTCGCAGTCCGTGCGGACTTCGGCCTGGAACCCGAGCAAAGATCGGGCCGGGTAGTTCATGGCGCACAGGGTCATGGCCAGCAACGCGGCGGTCGTTTGCTCTCCGGTGGCCAGGAGAACATCCAGTTCACGTTTTTGGGGTTTTTCGCTGATCTGAGCGGACATCTTCATCAGCCCATCGGTGACACCGGCCATGGCCGAAATTACCACCACCACGTCGTTACCGTCGTCGAATGTCTTGGCCACCCGTCGGGCCACATCGCGGATCCGCTCGAGGTCCGCAACCGACGTGCCACCGTATTTCTGTACAATCAAACCCATTTTCAATCCTCATAATAATCATTGGCAAGCCCCCGGCTTCGATCGGGAAGCTCCCAAAGTTTGACAGTTCCAGGAGTTAACAAATACCCGAGACAATGATTATTACATTTTAATAGAAAAATCATAATAAACAAATAGATATCTGGTTTCCATAGGGTAGATCCAGCCTGATAGTAGACCGCTTACAATCGGTAAGGCCGATATTATTTTCCTTTAAAAAAAACATTCAATGACCGGCTGGTTGCCCGAAATAATGTATTTAAAAGACCGCCTTGAGCGGTTCACGAGCCATTCTTCCGGCTTTTTCAGAGGTCATTGAATGTTGACGGCATTCTTCAGCATGGCGACTGCAGCCGATCCCGCTGCCGTGATCGTCAAGTGACGCGTTTGGTCGTTCGTCATCTCTAAATGAACGCGAACGTGCTGCGCCGGCAGTTCGGCGCCAAGCCTCTCGGCCCATTCGATGACGGTT
Source organism: Desulfobacterales bacterium (assembly GCA_039768375.1). Classification (GTDB taxonomy): domain Bacteria; phylum Desulfobacterota; class Desulfobacteria; order Desulfobacterales; family SG8-13; genus JARFQH01. The sequence continues at coordinate 13,674 of JBDNAO010000249.1, forward strand.
ACACCGTCACTGTCCAGAATTTCGTGTAAGCCGATCTCCTCGATCTCGATCGGGTCTCCGATGCGATACAGGTCGACATGGTGCAGACGCAATCTTCCCGGGTATTCGTTGATCAGGGTAAAAGTGGGGCTGGTAATATAATATTCGGCCGGCACATGCAAGCCCCTTGCGATGCCCTGGACGAAAGCCGTCTTGCCGCTACCGAGATCACCCGTGAGAGCGATTGTCGTACCGGCGGTGATGTGCCGACCGAGTCTTTCGCCGAACGCCTGGGTCTCTTCGACCGAGTGAGTTGTCGTCTCGAAAGTGAAACGCTTCATTGCGTGACGGCACTCCTTTTACTCGGGCTGCCGCCATTAGAGATCAGGGCGGTTCCACCGGCTGCAGGCCAACGTTATGGCCCCAGGAGCCGGTTGATTTCAGACGGTACGCCCGCGATGACGTCCGATGCCAGGTAACCCCAAGGGCCTTTGCGCATGGCCTGCCGGTCCGCTGCGGCTCCGTGCAGGTAAACGCCGAGATGGCAGGCGGCAGCGACTGGAAATCCCTGGGTTATAAAACCGGCGATCAGACCGGTCAGCACGTCTCCCATGCCCCCTGAGGCCATGCCTGAATTACCGGTCGAATTGATAAATGTGAAACCGTCCGGATGCGCGATGACGGTGTTGGCTCCTTTCAAGACAAGGTGGACCTTGAAGGTCTTGGCGAATTCGCGGGCACAAGCGATACGGTCGGTTTGAACTGCGGCGACCGTCGTTTCAGCGAGGCGGGCCATTTCGCCGGGGTGGGGTGTCAGGACAACCGGCGCCGCGCGCTGTTTGAGGATTGTGGTCGCTCCGGCCAGATTGTTTAAGCCGTCGGCATCGATCACCAGGGGCAGGCAGCTTGCGACGACCAGCCGCTGCAAGAGCTCTCTGGTGTCCGGCGCCTGTCCCATACCCGGTCCAAAAGCCAGGCAGCGTTTGTCCGCGAGCAGGTCCCGAATCGGCTCGAAGGCCGACATTCCAAGCCGGCCGTCCTTGATTTCAGGCAGCAGGGCGGTCATCACCTCCAGGATTCTGGACGCCAGAATCGGATTGATCCCGCTCGGTGCCGCCAGCGTGACCAGTCCGGCGCCGGCCCGCATGGCCGCCATGGCGGTCATGGCCGCGGCACCGGTTTTACCGGGGGCGCCGGCGACTACCAGCAAATGGCCGGTGTGCCCCTTGTGGCTGTCGGGCGGTCGTGGACTGATGTCGTTTTGCACATCACGGTCGGTCAGCAAAAACTGCCGTGGGGCGACTTCTTCGACCACATGCGGCGGAATTCCGATGTCGACCACATGCAATTTGCCGCTCAGCGCGGTCCCTGGATATTGGAAATGGCCGGTTTTCGCAAAGCCAAAGGTGGCCGTGGCATGGGCCCGGATGCAGCTGCCGCAGGGTTGACCGGTATCCGCATTCAATCCCGAAGGAACATCGACCGCGAAGACCGGCAGGTCGAGGCTGTTAATGAAATCGATCACCTCCCTGAAATAGCCGCGCACCTCCGATCGCAGACCGGTTCCCAGGATGGCATCGATCCACAGGTCCCGGTCGCGCATCGACGCTCTGACGGCATCGAACGCGTCGAGGTTTGGAATTTCGACGACCGGAACCCCCAGCGGGGACAGCAGCTCCAGATTGGCGGCCGCATCTCCGGTCAAGCGCGCGCCTTCGGACAGCAGGAAAACGGTGACGTCCACATCTCGTTGGGATAGACAGCGGGCGATGACATACCCGTCGCCGCCGTTGTTTCCGCGTCCGGCGATGACGCCAACCTTGCGCGCCGCAATGTCTTGAAATAGATCGAAAAGGAACGCTGCGGCACCGCGGCCGGCATTTTCCATCAGGATTCTTCCGGGCAGGCCGAAAGAGTCGATGGTCCGACGGTCCATTGCCTGCATTTCACTGGATGTGACAAGATACATGTCGGCTCTCCCGATGATGGCGATCGACCTAAAGCTTTTCGATATGCCGCTGCATTTCGCGCACCGCCTCTTGCATCCCGATCAGAACCGCTCTGGCGATGATGCTGTGGCCAATCGTAAACGCGCCGATTTCCTTGAGCCCTTCAAATGAGCCGATCGTGTTGAAACCGATACCGCCGCCGGCTTGAACGCCGATCTTTAACCGGTCGGCCAGTTTGACGGTGTCCACGATGCGGCTCAAAATCTGCTGGCGCTTGGTGTTGGTCGTGGCCTCGCAATACGCGTAGGTGTTGATTTTCACAAAATTGGCGCTGCACTGATGCGCCAGCTTTAACTGGTCGGGGTCCGGTTCGATGAAGATACCGACCGGAATCCCGCTGCTGGCGAGGTTGTCAATCGTTTCGGCCGCACTTGATCCGTGCACCATCAGATCGAACCCACCCGCGGGCGGATTCTCCTCCCGCATTTCCGGCAGCAGGATGGCCTTGTCCGGTTTGATGTTCAGCGCCACCCCGAGCATCTCCGAAGTCGGCGCCATTTCGAAAACGAACCGGGTGTGCACGACTTTTCTCAAGACGTGCAGATCGTGATCTTGAATGGAACGTCGGTCTTCTCTCAGATGGACGGCAATGCCGTCGGCACCGCCCAATTCCGCCAGAATGGCGGCCGCGGCCGGGTCGGGAACGGCTGATATGCCGGCTTCCCTGAGTGTGGCCACCGGATCCAGTTGTACGATCAGTTTCGCCATCAGCCCTCCTCGGCCGGTTGGCCAGTTTAGGCCGTTTAGCCGGTTTTGCCCGTTGAGCCCGTTTTGTCGGTTGCCCGGTTAGCTGTCTTCGGTACCCTTGATATTCTATGGGCGAGAAGTCAATTCTTGTGATACAAGATCCCACATGAACCGAATAACCGCATTGACGAGTCAACCGACACCACCGGCGCCGATGGTTGGATACACCCTTCAGACCTGGTTTTCTATAATAGAAAAGCGCCTCTTCTGAAAAAGCGCTCAACTGGCAGACAGACCAACCGGCAAACGGGCAAACCGGTTTACCGGCCGGCTGTCCGAATCAGCTCCATCAGCGCCGCACTCTTTTTCGCCATCACCCGGGCATCAGCGTTGTTTTTCTCGTGGTCATAGCCGAAAAGGTGCAGAATGCCGTGCACCAGGAGTTCGTCCAAACGGACTACCAACGCTATTCCCGCCTCGTCACTTTCCCGTGCGGCGGTGTCGACCGAGATCACGACATCGCCGAGCAGCTGGGGCGAGACATCGGCGAATTCGCCTGCGCGCATCGGAAAGGCGATGACATTGGTCGGTCCCGACCGACTCAGGTACTGTCGGTTCAATTGAGCGATGGCGGCATCATCGACGAGTAGTATGGAAAGCTCCGCCTCATGACTGCCCAAGACGTCTAAGATGACCCGGGCTTTTCTCCGGATTTTCGCGAGGGAAATCCGGTGCCTGCTTTGGCGGTTGTCGATCAGAATTCCCATTTTTGCCTCTTTCGCCGGTGGCCGGTCGCTTTTCGGGATATTCGATCCGGTGGTGATGAATGGCGTTGAGTATTTTGTTGAAGCTCTTGGCGATGTTGTGCAGGTCCTTGAGGGTGAGCTCACAGTTGTCGAGCTGTCCGTCGGAAAAAACCTTGTTGATCAAATTCTGCACAAGGCCCTGGATTCTGGAAGGCGTGGGATTGGCCAGAGTCCGGGAGGCCGCCTCGACGACGTCGGCCAACATCACGAGCGCCACCTCCCGGGTCTGCGGTTTCGGTCCGGGATATCTGAAGTCTTCGATCTTGACGGCATCTTCGCCCTTTTGCTGCTTGGCTTTGTCATAAAAATAGGTGATCAGACTGGTGCCGTGGTGTTGCTGAATCGTGTCGATGATGGCGGCTCCCAACCGGTTGCGCCGGGCAATTTCGATGCCGTTTTTGACGTGGGCCACCAGGATCAGGCTCGACATGGATGGTGCCAGCTTGTCGTGCTTGTTTTTAACGTTGTGCTGATTTTCGATGAAGTAGAGCGGCTTTTTGATTTTTCCGATATCGTGATAATAGCCGCAAACCTTGGCCAAAAGTGAGTTGGCACCGATCTCAGAGGCGGCTGCCTCTACCATCGAACCGACGATCACCGAGTGGTGGTAGGTGCCCGGTGCTTCCATGAGCAGTTTTCTGAGGATCGGGCGGTCGAGATTGGCCAGTTCGAGCAGCTTGATGTCGGTGGTGTAGTCAAAGGCAAGTTCCACTATCGGGATGATTCCCGCGGCCACGATTCCGGAGCCTATGCCTCCTGAAAATGCGAATATCCAGTCCCACAAGAGTTTTTGCCCCGATATACGGGATAGATAAATGTCGATGGCGGTGACCAGGATCAGATTCAATAGGCCGAGCGCTGTGCCGGCCTTGATGAAGACCTTCCGTTCTCGGCAGTTACGTATCCAGTAAGCGGCCATCGTCCCGTTGATCAGGAAATAGATAAAAAGGGTGAAATCGGCCTGGAAAATAACAGTCGTCAAAATGGCCATGAGCGCGGCGCAGGGCAGGGCGAGCTCGAAACCGAGGAACAGGCAGACGATCATCGATCCCGCGGCCAGCGGTGTGCCGTATAGAATAGAGGCAGCGTTCATTTCGGCGGGACCTCTTTCGGCCAGCGATTCGGACAGGAAGATCGACAGCTGTGCCACCAGAAAGAACCCTGCCAGCACAAAGGCGATGAACAACAGGCGCTTGTTCTGCTCGGTATTGGTTTGCCCGAAGTTGGGCCGAAATAACACAAAGGTGGCTATAAACAGACACATGACGAGCAGGGCCGCACCGATGCTGCTCGTTATGACGTTGTCGTTTTTCATGTGCTTCTGAAGGGCGTTGAGTTTCAAGAGCTGGACTTCCGTCACCCGTTCGCCTTCGCGCAAGAGCATCTCTCCGGCTTTAATTTTGTACATAACCGGCTTGACGCCTTCGGCGGCCAGATTCCTGCGCTCCTCGGTTTCGCTGCGGTTCAATGTGATGTTGGGCTGAAGCAGGCGCTGGGTGAAATCGATGACGAGACTCCTGAGGGTGTAGTTCTGGTCTTTGAGCAGTGGTTCGCCGACAAAACGGACCATCGATTTCGCCTGGTCCAGATCGTAGAATTGTTTCAGGTCCGTTATCACCCGCTCATTTTTAGTGCCCAGGTCCCTCAAGGCGATCCCTCTGTCGGCGTCTTTGAGCAGCATGGCTCGGTTCGACACCACTCCTTTACCCAATACCACCGTTAGGATCTGATTGACGGCCGAGACCACCTGATGTGGAAACCCTTCTTCTGCGAGGATCTTAAACGCGTCATCTTTGACGTCGATGCCGATTTTCTGTGCAAAATCTTCCCTGTACTGCCAGATCGGTTTGGTTCCGGTCGGACTCTCGCGTTCCTCTCGGGGCAAGACCGACCGGCCATAGACAGCGACGGTCCGTCGGAGTTCCGGAGCGGCGGCGGCTTGTGCCATGACGGTCTGCAAGTCGTCGAATGCGCTGGCCACGCGGGCATCCAGGGTCGGCAGAAGTGCACTGTCGTAATCGTAGACCGTCAGAACTTCTGTCGCCGCCCGTCCCCGGTTGGCCTCGGTCGCGGAATAATCCTCGATAAAAAAATCCTGAGGGGCTTTGACATCCCGTTCGGCGACATCTCCCAGTTTGTAGGACGGCTGGGTCACAATCAGATGGGGGTAGAGCAGGACGATGAAGAATACCGTCAGGGCCGGCAGAAGGACCCATCGAAAACTGCGGCTTTCGTAAAACAGCTTGCGAACCGATTCCGTGTGTTTTTCGATCCCGGTCTGTCGATCTCTGGCGACAGATTTGGTTGAAGGTGTCGGATTCACTGGACGCCGTGCTCCGTGGATGGCGTTTTACTGTCGTCCAGTTCCTCGTAGGCTTTGATGATCTCCTGGACGAGCCGGTGCCTGACGACATCGATCTTCGAAAAAAAGACAAACCGGATGCCTTTGATCCCCTTGAGGATATTCTTCGCCTGCACGAGCCCCGAGGGTCTGTCTGTCGGCAGATCGATCTGGGTGATGTCCCCGGTGATGACCGCCTTGGAATTGAATCCGATGCGGGTCAGAAACATTTTCATCTGTTCGGAGGTCGTGTTTTGGGCCTCATCCAGAATGATAAAGGCGTCGTTTAACGTTCTCCCCCGCATGAAGGCGATCGGAGCCACTTCTATGATGCCCTGATGCATCAGACTGTTAACCTTCTCAAAGCGCATCATATCGTGAAGGGCATCATAGAGCGGCCGCAGGTATGGGTCGACTTTTTCGGCCAGATCCCCGGGCAGAAATCCCAAAGCCTCTCCGGCCTCGACCGCCGGGCGTGTCAGTACGATACGGCTGAGTCGCCCTTTGTTGAGCGCTTCTACGGCCATGGCCATCGCCAGATAGGTCTTGCCGGTGCCGGCGGGTCCGATACCGAACACGATGTCATGGTTCCGAATGGCGTCGATATATTCTTTCTGGGCCGGACTCTTGGGTGCGATGAAACTTTGTTTGGATTTGACCAGGACCGTGTCCAGGAAGATGTCTTTGAGTTTGGCCCTGTGATTGCCGCTCAACACGTTGATGGCATAGTCCACATCATTGGGGTGGACAGGAAGTTTGGCCTCCAGGAGTCCGTATAACTGATTCAACAGGTTTTCGGCCAGACGGGCGGCAATCACTTCGCCTTCGATAAAAACGGTGTTGCCCCTGGCGTTGACGCGCACCTCGAGAGCGCCGGCAATTTTTTGGAGGTTGCCGTTGTGTTCACCGAACAACTGACGGGCCAGACCGATTTCGGGAAAGGTCAGTTTGACGCTGTAAGACTCGGTGTTGGCATCAACGTCTCCGGCAGTATGCGGTTTCATTCAAGCTATCCCAATTATGGTATGAATAAAGCAGTCGATAACGGTCCGATATCCGGTCGTCTGAGACCACCGGCATTTTCGGACTCCCGTTCCGGTCATTCGCAAGCTGATTTTTATCACATCTATTCATTCAAATGCAACGGTCATTCAATCACGATACAAGCCGGCCGAAAAACACCTTGACTCAAAACAACGGTCGATGTTAGTTTCACCGGTTATTATCGATATATAAACGGAAATTCACTTATCGGTTGCCTCAGGGTTCGCGAAAAAATAAGTTGATAATTTGGGCGTTGAGGCACCCGGCCGGAAAGGCGCGAAAACGCAAGAATATCTGGATATTCCGAGTATTCACACCAGCAGCCGGACGGGATGCATCGGCGTCTAAAATGTAATGTTATTTTTGAGCGAGCCCTTAGCTCGCGGCTTAAAAGAATGCCATGAATCCGTTTGACATACTGACCATCGTGATCCTTGCCTACAGTGTCATCAGGGGCATCTTTCGGGGGCTCATCAAAGAGATGTCGTCGATCGTAGGGGTCCTGGCAGGTTATTATGCCGCCTATTCTTACTACGCCTTAGTCGCCGCAGTGTTGTCCCGCTGGATAACGAATACGGCGTATGTCAACATCGTGAGTTTCCTGATTCTGTTCAGCGCGGTTTTTCTCATTGTCAGCGCCTTCGGCG
>JBDNAO010000250.1:0-11555 GCA_039768375.1 Desulfobacterales bacterium
CCTGACGGCAACCGCCTATACCTGCCTTAACGGGCTGGGGAAGGACGAAAGAGAGGATTCCATGGCAGTAAAACCGTCATCAAAACAAAAAATTATGATCGATCTTCAAAAGCTGAACGAGCTCAACGCAGATGGATGTGCGGCCTGCGGCAATAAGTTCACGTTGGGCGAGACGGCCGTTGTCGCTTGCGGCGCCTGGGAGGGCGGTGCAAAATTCATTCACGAGAAAGAGGCGGTGTGGGATGCCGAAAGTCGAAGCTTCGTGGAACGCCGCTGCTTTGAGACCCGTAGGGGGAAAATAGGGTGAGCCGATTCGTATCGGTTCCCCAAACGCATCTCGTCGACTTTTTCTGTTGACAGTCTCGCGCTGTTAGTATAAAATTCCTTGCAATTTTTCGGGCCAGTGTATGAGGGCATTTCTGGTGCTGATACTGTGGTGATACTTTCTCACGTGACATTTCATATTGGATAACTTCTCGAGTTGGTCTGAACCTGCGCTGAATTGACAATGCTCCAAATCGCAATGCCCGTTTTGAACCCCTGAGCGGCTTTAAGCCCTCGGGGGTTCTTTTTTATTCTAATGCTTCCCTGTGAAATGTGAGAGCCTGCCTATTTGGGAAGTCGGTTACCTGCCGATTCCGAAATTATTAGCCTAATTGAGTTGCTATTGCACAGTCAGTGACATGGGATTTAAACGGATCAGTGTTTTAATATAATCGTTGACGAATACTGATCAATGAATTGGATGTCGTCTACTTTCCGGCTTTACGCTCCGTATCGAACATGCCTTCCAAGGCCCTCACGATCCGATGCGGGTTGATTTCTTCCAAACAGTTGCGTTCCGGACAGTCGGGTCTAACGGTATCGAGGCAGGGACTGCAGGGTGACGCGGCCTTCACGATGCGGACGTGGTCGCCGAACGGGCGCCAGCGGTCCGGATCCGATGGCCCGAAGATAACCAGGGTCGGTACTCCCAGAAAGGCCGCCAGATGGCTGACGCCCGAATCGTTGCCGATGAAAATTGTGGCGGATTCAAGGACAGTGATTAATTCTTGAAAAGTCCGGGTTTTTACGACTTGCGGTTGTGATTGCGGGCCCTGTTGCAGCACCGCTTCGAGATCGACTTCCGCCGGACCCAGGAGGATCGACGGTTGCAGGCCGCGCTTTTTCAATTCTGCAGCAACCATTAAATATCTTTCCAGCGGCCAGCGTTTTTTCACGCTTCCGGCACCGGGGCTGATGATGACCCGTGCACCGGAGGGGCGCTTTCTGTTCGCGTCACCTTTGAGGTGAAACAGGGCTCGAGAAAACCGGCGGCGGGCCTCTTTGCCCAGTAGATTACTGTTCCGCACCTGGCGGGCCAGAAATTCGGTTATGTGATTGTTTTGAGACACAGCCGGCCACGGCAAGATACGGAACACCCGGCGTCCGTTGATTTTTTTCACCGACCTTTCCAGGAGTTCTGAAAACGAAAACAGCAGTATGCTGCGGTAGGTTGACATAAGTGTGACCACCACTGGGTCGATCCGATCAGTATAGAGACTGGCAAACCGGGCTGACTCCAGAGGATAAGAGGTGTCGAGGACGCCGAGGTCGACAGCCAGGCGACCAAAACTCGAGCGACAAATACCGTCTATGCGGGGAAGGGTGGTTCTGAGGGCTTTGAGGATCGGAAAGGTGACGACGAAGTCACCGAGTGCTCCCTGGTGGATGATCAACAGTCGGTTTTCAGACATCATTTATGGGTCCACACGATTCGGCGCAAATCACCGCTCGACGGTTCGGGTCAACGCCCGCATACGACCGGCAGGATATTTCTTCTTAACGATATTTGGCCGGTCGAACCTCGCACCGACGGCAGCTCCTATTGGAACGATTTCTTCCCTGCCAATATTGCGGCTCTTTATAGTTTATTAAAATCAGTCTATAACAATTCGTTGGAGGTGATCAAATATGCAAACTTCCCACCGTTTTGTCGTTTTTATCGTTTTCGTTGCCCTGATGCTTAGTACGCACCTTCAAGCCGCGCAACCACCAACGGATACGAACGAGACCGACCAAAAGCCGGCCGTTACCCTGCACCCGGAAGTGGGAAAGACCATGCTCGAGCAGGCCGAAAGTGTCAAAGAGGACTTCGTCAACCAGGCGCGGTCGCTCTTCTATCGGACCCCCTTCGACTGGAACCTGGAGACGCTCCGGGACATGTATCGCTGGTCGATCGGGCTGCCGCTTCAAATTCCGCACCTGGTGCAGAAAATAATGGAGCAGAGCCGGCTTCTCGGTGTGGTCGGGTCCCTTTTGGTGCTCACCTTCATCGGGGTCGTCATCTACAGCGTTATCGGGCGCAAAAAGTTGCTGGCATGGTTGGTCAGAGTGTTGCAGCCCTTCGAGAAAAAGCTGCCGGCAGCGCTGTATCCCTTTTGTATTTCACTCACGAAAGTCCTGGTCGCGGCCTTGATACCGTTGATCCTGCTGGGAGGATTTTCTCTGATCGATGCGTTCATCAAATACCCGGCGGCCTGGTTTCAGCTGTCGGGGCGATTTCTAATTTTGTGGGCTGTCGGGGCACTGGTCATCGGGATTCTCAGGGAGGCGTTGACCGAAAATCTCTTTCCAAGGACCGCCGTCTACGGCAAGCGCGTTTTCAAACTGGCCCGCCTGGTCCTGATTTACGTGCTGGCCGGTATTGCCGTGATATGGGCTGCCCAGGCCTTTCAGATACGCGCCGACATTGTGGCATTGCTGAAATTTGTCATTTCGATTTCGATCGTGGCCGTCCTGTTCTTGTTGCACATGATGAAGAAGACCCTGATGTCGCTGCTGCCCGATTTGCCGTATCGGTCCTATCAGGGGTTCGTCCGGATGATGGATCGGTTCTTCTATCCCTTTATTTGCTTCTCCTTCGTCGTGGCCCTGCTCTGGTGTCTCGGTTACCGGCAGTTCGGAAGGGTGGTCCTTCTGAAGACCTGGTTAACTGTTGGTGCTTATCTGCTCATCATGTGGGTCTATCATCTTTTGCGGGGTTGGCTCATTCAGTGGTATGCCGACAAGGATCGCCGCAATGAAACCGCCAGTTTTCTGTTTCGATCGTTAAAATCCGTGCTGCTGTATGCCACCGTGACCGCCACGGTGATCATCATCCTAAACCTGCTCGGTTTGCTCGACCCGTTGCAGCGGTTGATGTCGTTTCCGGTGGCCACACTGGGAACGACGCCGATAACCCTCTGGCTCATTTTTAAAGCGGCCCTTATCTTGTTGGCCTTCGTGTTTACCTCCCGCCTGTTGCAGGCGTATCTCGACTACCATGTGTATCCTGCCCTGGGTATCGACTCCGGCCTCGGATATGCCCTGAACATCTCGTTGAAGTACACCCTTATTGCCATCGGTCTGTTGATTTCCCTCAGAGCGATCGGCCTGGACCTGCGCTTCCTGCTGGTTTTCGCCGGTGCCGCCGGAATCGGTATCGGTCTCGGTATGCAGAGTATGGCCGCCAATGTGATCAGCGGGTTCACTCTGATCTTCGGGGGCAAGGTCCGCAAAGGCGACTGGGTCGAAGTGACGGACACCCTCGGCCACGTCACGGACATCTTCCTGAACTCAACCCGCATCCGCACCCGCGACAACATTGAGTATCTGATTCCGAATTCGAATTTTGTCTCCGATACGATCGTCAATTATTCGTTGACCACGCCCATGATCCGTATCACCGTTCCGGTGGGCGTTTCCTACGCTGCAGACCCGCGGGCGGTCGAAAAGATCCTGCTGGATGTGGCGTTAAAGGAGCCGATGGTCACCGACTACCAACCGCCGGCGGTCCGTTTTGTCGAATACGGTGACAACTCCATCAACTTTGACCTCTTGGTCTGGATCGACGTTCGCGAAACGCCCCGTAGAAGATTGCGCAGCAGCCTCTATTTTGCCATTTTTGATGAGCTCAAAAAGGCCGGCATCGAGATCCCCTTTCCTCAGCGGGATCTGCACATCCGCAGTTCGGATCTGAACCAATTGAAATAATACCAATTTTTTAGATAATACTGCCTGACCGGATTCGGCCCCGGTCCAGGCTGCGGTACTGGATGGCTTCGGAGACGTGTTCCACGGCGATGTCGCCGCCACCGGCAAGGTCGGCGATGGAGCGGGCGATCTTTAGAATGCGGCTGTAAGCGCGGGCGGACAAGCCGAGCTTGTCGATGGCGGTTTCCAGCAGACGCTGGGAGTCGTCGCCGATGTGGCAGAAGCGTTTGATGTGCCGACTTCCCATCTGGGCGTTGCAGTGGAGTTTTAATCGCTTGAAGCGGTCGGCCTGGGCGGCACGGGCAACTCCGACCCGCTCCCGGATAGCGGCTGAGGATTCCGCGCTTCGAAGGGCGGACAGATCTTTATAGGGGACGGCCGGCACGTCCACGTGGATGTCGATCCGGTCGAGCAACGGCCCGGAAATCCGCGTACGGTAGCGGTGGATCTGCTGAAAACTGCAGCGGCACTGGTGCTTGGGGTCGGACAGGTAGCCACACGGGCAGGGATTCATGGCTGCCAGAAGCATGAAACTCGACGGATAAGTGATGGTCAAGGCTGCGCGCGAGATGGTGACCTTCAAATCTTCCAGCGGCTGGCGCAACACCTCGAGCACGTTTTTCTTGAACTCCGGCATTTCATCTAAAAAGAGCACGCCGTTGTGGGCCAGGCTGACCTCGCCGGGGCGTGGGATATGGCCGCCGCCGATCAGGCCCGCGTCGGAAATGGTGTGATGGGGTGAGCGGAAAGGGCGTCGGGTGATAAGGGGTTGGTCGGTGCCCAGCAGACCCACTACGCTGAATATCTTGGTGGTTTCGATGGCTTCGTCGAAGGTGAGCGGCGGCAGGATCGTGGGCAGACGTCTGGCGAGCATGGTCTTGCCGGAGCCGGGAGGTCCGATCATCAGAAGGTTATGTCCGCCGGCCGCGGCTACTTCCAAAGCGCGCTTGACATGCTCCTGGCCCATGACCTCGCTGAAGTCGACCTCGGCCCCGTGGTCGTGGTTGAAGACGGCACCCAAATCGGTTTCAAGGGGAGTAATCTGAGCCGTACCGCGTAAAAATTCAACGAGACTGGAAAGGGTGTTGACCGGGATGACATCGATTTTGCTTACAACCGAGGCTTCACGGCCATTTTCTATCGGCACCACGATACCGCTGTATCCGGCACTTTTGGCCGCCAGCGCCATTGGCAGCGATCCGTTGACCGGTTTGATGCGCCCATCCAGAGAGAGTTCTCCCAGCACCAGATATTCGGCGGCGATGGATTTGGGCACGATGCCGGTGGCTGCGAGAATTCCCAGAGCGATGGGCAGGTCAAAACCGGTGCCCTCTTTTTTAATGCTGGCCGGGGCAAGGTTGACGGTGATACGATCGTCAGGGAAGCTGTAGCCGGAGTTGTTGATGGCAGACTTGACGCGCTCCTTGCTTTCCTTGACCGATGCCTCCGGCAGCCCGACAATCGTGAAGGTCGGCAGGCCGCGGGCAATATCAACCTCGACTTCTACGAGATAGGCGTCAATGCCGATCACGGCACTGCTCAAGACCCGGGCCAACATGTCTTCACCGTTTGCGAAGGAGTGGTTTCAAGATCTCGCCTGACGCTTAGGGCTCACTAAAAAATAACGTCATATTCTAGACGCCGATGCATCCCGTCCGGCTGCCGGTGCGAAAACTCGGAATATCCATATATGCCGAGTTTTCGTGCCTTGCTGACCGGGCGCCTCAACGCCCAAAATAGCAAACAAATTTTCTCGTAAACCCTTAAAGGAGCCGCCGCCGATGGGAGGTCAGGCTTCTTCCAAATGCTCCCACACGATCGAAGTGGCATCTTTTTTCTTCAGCCTACGCCTTGTCCTCGAGGGTGATCTTTAGCTCCTAAAGCCAAGCCTTCAGAAAGATTATACCTAATTTTGTACTCGATTCGCGCAATGAACATGCATCCGACGCGAATATCCACACGGCGCTTACCACACTGCTGTATTTTGATCAACGGTTAACAGCGCTAAAGACGACCAGAAGCAAGCCGCAAAGGGGTGCTTTCGTCCCGGAACCAACCTGCAAGCGGCTTGACAGCCGATAGAAGGGTTGCTATATAAATTTATTCTCTGTACCATGGGGTTTAAGAATATTTCACCTCTAAAGTGGAGTCACATCTGGAGGTTTCTTCTATGGTCTTCGGCCGGACCGCCCCCGCACTATTCTTATCCCATGTTCCATCAGTAAAACCGATCTTTTTTATTGAGGGCTTGTGCGTTATAATGATCACTTCAAACTTTAATGTCAGTTGAACGGCAATTTTGTGTTATCGTGACGCCATTTCCCTAAAAGCGGCCGTATGCGAAGCCGCACAGTAGAATAGGCGATCTATGTATCTCTCCTACTACAACTTGGCAGAAAAGCCATTTCAGATAGATACCGATCCCCGCTTTCTTTGGTTTGGAGAGAAACATCAGGAGGCCCTGGCCGTTCTGAAATACGGTGTGCTGGACAGAAACGGGTTCGTGGTTTTGACCGGCGGCATCGGAACCGGTAAGACCACCCTGCTGAATGCGCTGCTGGAAAGTTTGGGCGACGATGTTCTGGTCGCTAACATCAACAATCCCAAGCTCGACACATTGGACTTTTTAAAAATTGTCGCAAAATCCTACGAACCGGCGGCACCTATCAACGGCAAGGCCGATTTTATCCTTTACTTCAACCGCTTTTTACAGCGGGCGCATTTCGACGGCAGGATCGTTTTGCTCGTCATTGACGAGGCTCATCGCCTGTCGCAAGACCTCCTGGAAGAAATACGGCTGCTGTCCAACGCAGAGCAGGCGGGTAAAAGGCTGATCAACATTTTCTTTATCGGCCAGAATGAATTGAAGCAATCGCTGCTGTTGCCGGAGTGCCGGGCCCTACGTCAAAGGGTCACGCTGTTTTACGACATACAGCCCCTTTCTGAAAGCGAAATGGTGCAGTATATGGGGCATCGTCTGAGAGTTGCCGGCAGCGAGGCACAGCTATTCACATCGGATGCGATCCATGAAATTTATCGTTTTTCGCTGGGGTTTCCACGCCTCATCAATGTCATCTGTGATCATGCTCTCCTGACCGGCTATGTCCAGGGACTGAAAACAATATCGCCCGAGGTCGTCAATGAATGTGGCCGAGAAATTCGTTTTCCCGGTGAAACCGGATCGATAATAGAAAAAGAGTTGATCGACAATCTGAAGAACCGGCGACGGGCGGCCCCCCGCGACCCGTGGCGAGGGCCGTTGGTTCGGCGGCTCATTCGGGCCGTGACGGTTAGCTGGACCCGCTTTTCCGCCGAATTGTCGGCCGGGGATGGTGTTGGGAAGAAAAGGGTAGCGAAAGAAGCGGCGACCGCCGCAGTGAGCAACGAAGAACTTTCATTTGCAGGCCAGGCCAGCGCGCCTCATGCGGATGAAACAAATCCGGGCGGTGAAGAAACCAAGAGACCTTTTACAAGACTCAAACGGCAAACATTATTTTACGGCGGCTTGGTTGCCGGTATTGGAATTGTTGCAGTTGCACTGACCCTGATGGTGCAGGCCACCCCCGCGGAAAAAACAGAGGCCCCGACGCTTTCGAGCGGTACTGCTGGCGTGCTAGGGCAGGGGGTATCCTTGTCCCGCTCGGCTGCACCCGTGCCGTCGCAGCCACCTGCCGAAAAAATCGGAATGCGTTCCGCACCGGCGCCGGAAAAAGGCCGTTCCAGTGGAAGACCGCCCGAAAAACGGGCTCTTGCAGCCGTGGACCCCGTGGATGGAACTCCTGCTCCGGTATCGTCGAAACCGGCAGGTAAATCCCCAACTGCAGGAGAGCGGGCCGCACCATCGCCGGCTGAAGACCAGTCAACGCAGCGGTTTTCTTCGCTGGACTTGGCGAAGGGAGCGCTCGCGCAGAAAAATTATCAATTGGCGCTGGAGTTGCTGGATGCGACCCGCAACCCGGATAGATTGACGGAGTTCAAGCCGCTCTATGCCCGGGCACTCGCGGGCCAGGCCGGCCGTCTGCTTGAGAAATCTCCGCTTGAAGCCGAAACGATGCTGCGTAAAGCTGTTGCACTGGACTCAAAAAACGTCGAGGCCTATTTCGTTCTGGGTAAACTATACACCCGTTCCAAGGACTACGCCCGGGCTATCGTGGCCTACCAAAAGGCCGTCGGTCTGGATCCTGACCTTGCAGACGCGTTATTCAATCTGGGATTCATTTATGCATCCACCGGGATGTATGAGGACGCCGAAAAAATGTTTGCGCGGGCCGTTCGGACTCATCCGCCCTATCTCGACAAGGCCCTTTTCAACCTCGCAATGGTTCAACAGAAATTGGGGAAAAAAGAGGAGAGTCGAACCAACCTTGAGAAGGCGGTGGCGGTCAAACCGGACAACCAAAAGGCACAAACTTTCCTGAAACAGTTCAAGGCCGCCGCGGAGGCCGGCAGGTGATGGTGAAATCGCGACTGACCCTAACCGGGATAACTCTTGCGTGGGCGCTTCTGTTGCTGGTTAATTGCAGCCGAACTCAGGTAGAATCACGCCAAACACCGACTGGCCAACCGTCTTTGGTCTACGCCGTTCAACCGGCACCGGAGCTTCAACCCCCAGAACCGGAGACCGTTGCTGAACCGGCACCCTATGTTCACACCGTCAGTCGATCGGGAGAGACCCTTGTTGCGATTTCCCGCTGGTATACCGGCTCGGCGGACAACTGGAAGCGCCTGGTTGACGTCAATAACGGTCTTAAGCCGCGGCGGATAAAAGTCGGCGACAAAATTTTCATCCCCCAAGAGCTCATGAAAACGCAGCAGCCGATGCCGGCGGATTTTATGACCTCCAATACTCAGAAAAAGAGGTTGCCATCCCGTGTTGAACCGGCACCCTATGTTCACGCCGTCCGCCGTTCAGGAGAGTCGCTCATTGCAATTTCCCGCTGGTATACCGGCTCGGCGGACAACTGGAAACGCTTGGTTGACGTCAATAAAGGCCTTAACCCGCGGCGGATTCGAGTCGGCGACAAGATTCTCATCCCCCAAGAGCTCATGAAAACGCAGCAGCCGATGCCGGCGGATTTTATGGCCTTAAAAACTCAAGAAAAAAGAGTGCCAACCACAAGCACCCCGATTAAGCCTACCGAAACCAATCGAATCGAACTTTTTGGTCCCATCGAAAATAATGATGCGGCCGAGAATCCCGACGTGGTCGGGCTGCCATTGGAATCGATCGAATAGCCCTTCTGGCCGAAAAAAACCGCTTTAGCATTCAGGAAAATTGTTCGATCACAGCGCTTACGAGTCTTAGGCGTCTTGACATGGCGATGTTGAGCCTTATCGTGACCCATTAGGGGCAATGTTGTTAGATCGGGTATTGAGGAATCTTGGTTTTTTATTGTGTTTTTCCAAAAAATATGGGAAAAAAGCACATTTGCGCCGTCTATGCGATGATTAGCTGAGGGAGGACCCAGAATCCATGTATGTCAACCAGAGAACCCTACGAAAGCCAGTTCGGTTTAGAGGAATCGGGTTGCACTCAGGAAAAACGGTCAATCTAACGATTAAACCGGCGCCTATTAATCATGGAATACGGTTTGTAAGGGTGGATCTGCCCGGGACTCCCGGCGTCACAGCCCAGTTCAACCGCGTCGTGGACACCAGTTTGGCAACGGTAATCGGCAGTGACGGTTGTATCGTATCCACCATCGAACACCTGATGGCAACCTTTTCCGGTCTTTTTATCGACAATGCCCTGATCGAACTGGACGCTTATGAGGTCCCGGTGATGGACGGAAGCGCCGGTCCGTTCACCGAACAAATCACCAAATCCGGAATTGAAAACCAACGCGTTCCACGACACTTTTTTATGCTCAGAGAGCCTATCGAACTGGTCGATGGGGACAAATCCGTTACCGCCTACCCGGCGGACGTTTTCAGAATATCGTGTACCATCGATTTCGATCACCCACTGATCGGTCGCCAATCTCTGGACGTCGACGTGACTGACAAGGTTTTTGCCACCGAAATCAGCCGGGCCCGGACCTTTGGATTCTTACATGAAGTGGAGTATATGAAACGCTATGGACTGGCATTAGGCGGCTCCCTCGACAACGCGGTGGTCATCGACAGTGACCGCGTCCTCAACCCGGGCGGCTTGCGGTTTCCAGATGAATTCGTGCGCCATAAGGTCCTGGATTGTCTCGGAGATTTTTCTTTGCTGGGTATGCCGATCCTCGGTCATCTGGTCGTCATCAAGTCCGGCCATGCGTTCAACCACGCCTTTCTTGAAAAATTCTTTTCCTGCAAGGATTCCTGGGAAACCCGCAGGGTTCCCATGCCCACTCCGCTTCGCGCGACGCAACCAAAATCTGTTGCAATTTAAATAGGTTTTCGTTATATTCCAACGGTTGCTTCTAATTGGGATTTTGCGAAGGTGCTTGTGCGCCTTCACGGCCCGAGGTGCAGTTTACAGCATGGGATATTTTATGGGCCGCAAAGCCGGCATTGTTTGCATCTTATTGGCCTGCCTGCTCTGGCATGGCGCTGAACCGGTGGCTGCCGAGGACGCCCGGTTAACGCGCATGACCGTTTCAAACACGCGTGACGACCTCCTTTTGTACCTCACTCTCGAAGGCGCCTTTACCGATAAACTCAAGGAGGCCATCCTCAGCGGTGTTCCGGCAACCTTTGTCTTTTACATCAGCCTCTACCGGGTTCGCAACTGGTGGGCCGACAAAAGTATCGCCGATATCGAACTGACCCACTCGATCAAATACGACAATCTGAAGAAAGAATTCACCGTTAAACGTTCGTGGAAAGAAGGTTCCCCGGTTATCACCGCTTCTTTTTCGCAGGCACAGCAATGGATGACTGAAGTCGATGCCTTGAGCATGTATTCATTGAAGGAACTCGAAAAGGGCCGACAGTATCAAATTCGGGCAAAGGCCGAGGTCAGCAAGCTGACCTTACCGCTCTATCTTCACTACATACTCTTTTCACTATGGGATGTCGAAACCGATTGGTATACGATCGATTTCATCTATTAGCTCAAGATGATCTCGGATACCGGTTTCCTGCACAACTTGTACAACTGCTCCCCCTTTTACCATGGATGACACCAGCAGAACGAACAGGACACTTTCACTGACACCGGCCCAGGCCGACAGGAAGCGACGCAAACGCGAAGGTGTGCTGATCGTTGTCATCACCATTGTTGTCGCCATTCTGACGTTGGCCGAGTTCCGCGTCATTCACTTCGGATCTGACATACCGGTATCAAACACCATCCTGATGTTCATTCTCATCAACATCAACCTTCTTCTGTTGATCCTGCTGATTTTTTTGGTTTTCCGCAACCTGGTCAAGCTGCTCTATGAACGCAAACGCAATGTCATGGGGGCCAGGCTGCGCACACGTTTGACGGTCGCCTTCATTGCGCTCACGCTCCTGCCGACGATTGTCCTTTTTTTCTTTTCAATCAATTTCATCACGACCAGCCTCGAATTCTGGTTCAACGTTCCGGTGGAGCAGGCGCTGGAAAACTC
>JBDNAO010000251.1:0-3970 GCA_039768375.1 Desulfobacterales bacterium
CAAGATACCGGATTGACTCACATTGATGACCTTTCCGATCCCCTGGCCGATTTTTGATCCTCTCTCGTTGACCAGAACGTATGTAATCGGATTATTAGCGGCTACCCTTCGATACCGTCTTCTCTCTGTATCGAATGTGTCCAGTTCCACATTTTCGATCGTCATGTGCAGGCCCATTTATTCGGTTTATTGTTTCTTGACCCGTCCCGGGGATATTTTTTATTATGCTCATTGTCATACGCATCAGTTTATTCGCAGGTTCCCCTTCCAAATTGCTGAAGCCTTTCATTTGACCCGTCCAAAAAAATAAAGCCGCGCTACCCACGGCAGCACGGCTTGTCATTCTCGAGCCTTGGCAACCCGGCTGTCTCAATTGAGACCCGTGGCTTTCCGTCCTCCGATCACTCGGAGTTTGGCATTATCATCGACCGATGTAATTTTTTATTGTTAAGTGTAATTTTACCAGAGAGAAGACTGAACGTCAAATTTAGCACGCCACGAAGAGGATAGGCAATAATGAGCCGTTATTTGAACTTTACGGAAACCTCGACTGGACCACTTAAATCAAGGCCTGTGTATATAGCGCGAATGGTCGTGCCAGGCTGCACCGGCATTAATTTGGTGATGGTTCCCAAAGAGAGCAAGTCGCCCTTTTTTAAGCGTTTTCCCTCCGCATTCAAGGAGTTCTTTGTCCACAGAACGACATTAAGTGGATGATCCAACAGATTGCTGCCGGTGCCTTCGGATAGAACTCTTTCATTCTCATCAATAATTTGCAGCTTGAAATTTCTAAGGCGCTCCATCCATTCCAGTGATGGACCGATGGGTATGGGGTCGCCTATGATGCCGTATCGAGCCGCCACGTTTATGGCGGCTAGCGCTGGGCCATTAATTTTAACGTCTTTTGAATAAATGATATCAGGCAACTCTATAAAAGGAATGGCGGCATCGATGTATTTTATGACCTCCTCCTTGGTTTTTGCCTGGTTAATCAAATCGTCGCTGACCCTTAAAATAAGGTCGCCTTCATGCAAAGGGGTGACACCAAATTTTGCGTCGATTGCAGTTCCATTTTTTAACACCATTTTTTCCAATAATGTGCCGCGAAGGGGGTGTGACACGCCGAATTTTTTTTGGACAGCCGTATTTGTTAAACCTGCCTTATATCCAATCACCGGTCCATATTCCTTACTGATGATTTGGACGTATTGGTCTTGAATTTTCATCGCCTGATTTAAATTGATGCCCCTGACCAAATCTGGCGCTGCGGTTTTATTAAAAAAATACTCTGCGAGTTGAGTTGCGCTGTCTTCCGCTAATCCAATTGAAGACCATAGCAAGATTACAAAAATTGACAATAAACTTGCTGGTTTTATTTTCGCTCGAATTGACAATAATTTCATGATGCCTCTTTGCACGATGCCTAAGGGCTCGCAAAAAGATAGGTTCACAATTTTGGGCGTTGAGGCGACCGGCCGAAAAGGCTTAAAATCGCAGGAATATCTGCATATTCCGAGATTATGCACCGGCATCCGGACGGGATGTATCGGCGTCCAAAATGGTAAGTTATTTTTAAGCGAGCCCAAGCTTAGTCGAAATTATGATAAATTCTACACCAAGATCTAAATCCGCGCAATCTCGGGTACCCCATTTTCAGAGTCGCGGTTATATGTCGAGAACAGGTTCCGATCGTAACCGACCTAAATGCTCATAGCCCTGCGGTCCACCACGGTGCGTTAAAATGACGCGTCGGAACCCGGATGAGCGGTTGAGAAAAGCGGCTGACTGTCTGAGTCAACTACGGGGTCTTAGGCTGGACCCAATGCCGATACCGCGTGGAAGGCACAACCTCGGGGAACCCGTCCACCCCCTTGATATGAAGACGGGACTGCTCCAGGCTTAAAGCCCGTTGGCGGCGAGTTTCAGCCGCAACTCGAAACCGGTTATCCGGGTGGAGGCGCCCACCTCATTTTCGCGTTAAATTGAAACTGAAAAAAGGTATTCTATGGCGAGACATTTAGGATGGTTTTTAAATGAAGATGTGTTTTATCATTCTTGCAGCAAGTCAAATAGTGATGTCGGAATGACCTATTCGACGATTTCCAAGACAACGCGTTTTTTCGTTTTAGCCGCGGCGGCATTCAGTATCGTTCGAATCGAATGGGCGGTCCTTCCTTGCTTTCCGATGACCTTACCAATATCAACCTTGGCAACCTTGAGCTCCAACACACAGGTGTTATCCCCATCGATCGATTTAACCGAGACTTGTTCCGGGTAGTCTACCAGCGCCTTGGAGATACGGAGTATCAGATTCTGCATTGCTCTTCCTCGGGTAAAGGTTCAAATAGTAACTGCACTTTTTATCGCTGAAATCGAATTAAATTCCGATAAAATCAGAGCAGCGCCTCAAATGCTGCTGAATGCCTCCTTTGATAGCGAACAATCGTGAAAATAGATATCCTGGCAACTTTGGCAGATGGCTGAAACAGCATACTCACAGCTCGACATGGTATCTCGGAACCGGGTTGCCGGCCCCTCGCAGATTTTGCATGTTTTAGTCGCCTTGGCATGCGAGTAACGCTCGTTAACCGCCGGTTTCGATAAGATTTCAATCAGTTCATTTAACCGTGGCATGTGCCTCCCTCATCTTTGAACTGGTTAAACCTGATACAACTTTTTATGTCACTTAATGAATGATTCAAAAAGAATGTCAATGAGGAAAAACATTCATTTAAATAGTACAGTCAACCTATTTCTGGGGATTATTCCCGGCGACAAGGGGAAGTATACCGAAATTAATTGATCTGAACTCTCTGGTAGTCTGTGCTTGATGGCTGGAGTGTTGGGATAAAAAGGAAAATGGCCTGCCAGCCAACCGCGGTGGTTTGCACCATTTTTTTTGCGGTTTCCGGAGGATCGGCTCAGATGGTCAGTCCGTGTAAGTCGGGATACCCACTTCCTGGGCGTTGACAAGACTAGGAATGGCCCGGGAAGGGACGTCTTTTAAAAAAGTCGATATATCGGTTTTTTTCCAAACCGGATAACCTAGGAGGATGCCGGCGACATTGGCGGCAGCAAGAGTCGCCATCCCCTCGCGTGTCCAGCGGGTGGCCGAGGCAATGTGAGGCACGATGACGACATTTTCCAACTCCGCCAAGCCCGGGCTTAGGGCGGGTTCGTCTTCGTAGACGTCCAAACCGGCCCGGAATTCCGGATGCTTCCGGCAGTGGGCGACCAGGGCGGCCTCATCGATTATCGGTCCCCGACTGGTGTTTATCAGCAAAGCGGTTGCCTTCATCATGGCCAGGCGATCGGCATCGATGAGGTAACGGGTGGATTCATTCAGCACCGTGTGCAGGCTGATGCAGTCGGCCGTGCGCAGCACCTCCTCGATGGTCCCCGCACGGCTGCAGGTCACCGGGGGCTCCCCAATTGACTTGAGAAAAGAACCGTACTCTTGGATAAAGTCTTCCAGCTCTCTATTGGGGTGAAGATCGAAGTAGATCAGGTTCATCTTGTGCCCCTCGATCATCATGCGGGCAAAGGCCGATCCGATGCGGCCCGCACCGATCAAACCGACGGTCTTGCGCCACAGCAATTCGCCTAGAAAAAGGGTCGGCAGCCAGCCCCGATATTTGCCGGCCCGCAGGAAACGTTCGGATTCCCCAACCCGTCGAGCGGCCGCGAAGGTCAGGGCCACCGCCATCTCCGCGGTCGCTTCCGTCAAAACGCCGGGAGTGTTGCCCACGGGAATGCCATACCGGCTGGCTGCCGCTACGTCCACGTTGTTGAAGCCCACGGCATAGTTGCTGTAGGCGCGTCCCCCGACGGCCTTGAGTGCTGCGAAAAGCTCTTCCCCCCACTGTTCCGTGAGTTGCCCGATGGCGCCATCGCACCGTGTTCCGAAGGCGGTCTTGATGTCTGCGGTCGATAGAACCTCGTCCGACGTGCAGATCTCGATTCGGCAGTC
>JBDNAO010000252.1:0-4624 GCA_039768375.1 Desulfobacterales bacterium
CAGGAGGATCGGGATCTTGCCGACGAACTGCTCAAAGACGAAAAAGAGCGGGCCGAACATCTTATGCTGGTCGATCTGGGACGCAACGATCTGGGGAGGGTGGCCGTGACCGGTACCGTGCAGGTGACCGACCTGATGGTGGTGGAACGCTATTCCCACGTTATGCATCTGGTGTCCAATATCTGTTGTGACCTGCGTCTGGACTGCGATGCCTGGAGTCTGATTCCGGCAGCGTTTCCCACCGGCACCCTGTCGGGGGCGCCCAAGGTGCGGGCGATGGAAATCATCGCCGAACTCGAGGAAGAGCCGCGGGGACCATACGGGGGCGCGGTGGGATACGTTTCCTTCAGCGGTAACATGGACATGGCCATCACGATTCGCACGGCCTGCGTCGAGGATGGTCGACTGACCGTGCGTGCCGGGGCCGGGATCGTCGCCGATTCCGATCCCGAGCGGGAGCGCATAGAAACCGTCAACAAGGCCATGGCCATTCAAAAGGCCTTGGAGTTGCTTAACGGAACCTAAAATGATCGGGTCTAAGTTCCGGGTTCAAAGCTTCTAACCGAATGGAATTGAGAACAATAATTATCAGGAAGTTTGCCGTGTTCCCGGATATTGGCCAACAGCTGCAACCTGTCAACTGGCTAATGGGCCAACCGGCAAACCGGCCAAACGGGCTCAACCGGCCTAACCGAACGGAGTTTCCCCATGATAGTGGTCATCGACAATTACGACTCGTTTACGTACAACCTGGTACAATACTTGAAAATCATCGGGTCTGAAGTGGTCGTGTTTCGGAACGATGCCGTTTCTCTTTCGGAGTTGGAGGAGATGGCGCCTGCTGGATTCGTCATTTCGCCCGGACCGGGAAGGCCGGAGACGGCCGGGATTTCGATGCCGTTGATCGATCGCTTTTCCGGCCAAATTCCGATTCTGGGCGTTTGCCTCGGTCATCAGGCAATCGCTGCGGTCATGGGGGGCAAGGTCGTTTCCGCCAAACGCCTGATGCACGGCAAGACTTCATCTGTGACCGCCGACGGGCAAACGATCTTCAAGGGCATCAAATCCCCTTTCTCTGCGATGCGATACCACTCCCTGGCCGTGGAGAAGGAAACCCTGCCGGAATGCCTCAAAGTTACTGCCGAGACGGAAGACGGCGAAATCATGGGCATCCGGCATGTGACGGATGCGACCGAGGGGATCCAGTTCCATCCGGAGTCGATCATGACGCCGGTAGGGAAACGATTATTACGGAACTTCATCAATCAAACATGATGGGTTAAGAAAGGAGAGGGGCAATGTTTCGTGAATATCTGACCAAGATCATCGACAGGAAAAACCTGACGCAGTCGGACATGTCGGAGATGATTGGTCTCATTTTTTCCGGTGAAGTGAGCGACTCTCAGGTGGGGGCGTTTATGGCGGCACTGGCGACAAAGGGCGAAACCTTCGAGGAGTTGGCCGGCGCGGCCCAGGCAATGCGTCGCAAGGCCCTGCGCATCGAGGCACTAGGCCAGACAGTGGTGGATACGTGCGGCACCGGTGGCGATGGGGCCAACACCTTCAACATTTCAACCACCACGGCCTTCGTTGTTGCCGGTTGCGGTGTGACGGTCGCCAAACACGGCAACCGCAGTGTATCGAGCAAATGCGGCAGTGCCGACCTGCTGGAAGACCTCGGCATCAACCTCAACACCGCCCCGGAGATTGTCGAAGAGGCCATTGCCGAAATCGGCATCGGATTCCTGTTTGCGCCGCTGTACCATGGTGCCATGAAGTATGCCATGACGGCGAGGAAGGAGGTGGGGGTGCGCAGCATCTTCAACATGCTGGGACCGCTTACCAACCCGGCCGGCGCCAACTGCCAGCTTTTAGGGGTTTACGCGCCTCAGCTGACGGAAATGTTTGCCGAAGCCCTGAAGATGCTGGGGAGCCGGCGGGCATTCGTGGTTCATGGTCACGACGGGCTGGACGAAATCTCCGTCTGTGCGCCGACGCGTATCTCGGAACTAAGCGACGGACAGATCCGCACCTACGACATGTCACCGGAACAGTTCTTTGGAGAGGCGGCTGATCCGCAGGAACTGGCCGGCGGGGAACCGGCCTACAACGCCGAGATCACCCGCCGGATTCTGGCCGGTGAAAAGGGCGCCCGGCGCAACGTGGTTTTGCTCAACAGCGCGGCCGCTCTGGTCGCCTCGGGCAGGGCAAAAGACATTCCCGCAGGTATCCGGCTGGCCGAAGAGGCGATCGACTCGGGTGCCGCCGCCGTTAAACTGGAAGCCCTGGCGGCATACACAAAGGATAACGGGTGATGGGCGTCAACATCCTGGACCGGATCGTGGCGCAGAAAAGGGCCGAGGTCGCCGAAGCAAAAAAGGCTGTCCCGGTGGCCGATCTCGAGCAACGAGCCAGAGCCAGAACCGATGTGCGGTCTTTTTCGAAAGCGCTCGCACAACCGGGTCCACATGGCATCAATATCATCGCCGAAGTCAAGCGGGCCTCACCCTCGAAAGGCGTCATCCGGGCCGATATCGATGCGGCGGAATATGCCCGCAGATATGAATCCGCCGGGGCCGCGGCCATGTCGGTACTCACCGACGAGGGGTTTTTCCGCGGCAGTTTCAACGACTTGCGCAGTGCCCGCGAGGCGACCCACCTACCGGTGCTGAGGAAAGACTTTATTATTTCTTCCTACCAGGTAACCGAATCCGTCGCCCTCGGTGCAGATGCCATTCTTCTGATCGTGCGAATCCTGTCGGAACATCAGCTCAAGGAATACCTCTACTTGAGCCGGGAGTTGCAGGTGGATGCCTTGGTCGAGGTCCACTCGCAGGAAGAGCTAGACATCGCTTCGAAGGCCGGTGCCCGGCTGATCGGGGTCAATAACCGCAACCTGGATGTCTTCAAAACCGACATCAACACGTCAATTCGACTGGCCCAGCGGTTTGAACCACAACAGACCGGCGTGGCCGAGAGCGGGATACACTCCCGCGAAGATATCCTGAAGATTCGTGCGGCCGGTATCTTCAATTTTCTTATCGGCGAGAGCCTCGTGCGGGCGGATGACACCCGGGGTTTTTTGAAGAACTTGCTGGGATTGGAAGAGAACCGACCCGAAAATTTGTAACCGTTCACAGGTTTGCAAAGTCCGATGCGCTTCAAACCACCTCATTGTAAGCGTTTACAGGGTGCCGCAGATGCAAGGCGTCGGGCGCGCAGACGTACTTTTGTACTTCAAGTGCCCGACAACAAAGCAGATGCGGTGTCCTGTGTACGCTTACGAAAATTTCATGAACTTATCGGGCTTAGAAAGCAACAATGAAAAGAGTCATTCAGATAAAAGTGTGCGGTTTAACCGAAGCTAAAACAGCGGCTGCGTGCGCGGCGCTGAAGATCGAGGCCGTCGGCCTGGTTTTCTACCCCAAAAGTCCGCGCTACCTCTCTGATGCCCAAGCCGAAGAAATTGCCGCGGCGGTGAACCGCCGGGCGGCTGTCGTCGGGGTTTTTGTGGACGAACCCGCTGACGTGATCCTGCAAAAAGCGCAGCGGTGCGGGTTGACCGGTGTCCAGCTTCATGGCCGCGAGCCGCCCGCCGAGGTCACACAGTTGAAAAGTACGGGTCTAATGGTGATCAAAGCCCTTTTCCAGAAAAGAGAACCATCCTTTCAGTCGATCTCCCGGTACGACCCGTCGGCCTTTCTGTTGGAGTGCGGCAGGGGACGGTTGCCGGGGGGTACGGCCCGGGCCTGGGACTGGGCGGATGCCAAAGCGATTGCCGCGAATGCGCCGGTGATCCTGGCCGGCGGGCTTACCCCTGAAAACGTCGGTCAAGCCGTAAGACTTGGACGGCCCCATGCCGTCGATGTCAGCTCAGGGGTTGAAACCTCCCCGGGCAAAAAGGATCTAGCTAAAATCGAAGCGTTTGTTTCCGCGGTTGCCGGCATCGTTCCAACCCCCGGCGACGAAAAAGCAAGGAGGATATTTAAATGATACAGACAGAACCCCGTCCGGACGCTGATGGACACTTCGGACAATTCGGCGGCCGCTACGTCGCCGAGACGCTCATGCCGGCCATACTGGAGCTCGATGAGGCGTACACCCGCATAACACCAAGGCAGGAGTTTCAGCAGGAATTCCACCGCCTGCTGAACAATTATGCCGGACGGCCGACACCCCTCTATTTAGCCGGCCGTCTGACCGAGTCTCTGAAGGGTGCTGCCATCTATCTCAAGCGTGAAGATCTGGCCCACACCGGGGCCCACAAGATCAACAACACCCTGGGACAAGCCCTGCTGGCCAAGTGGATGGGCAAGGGCAAGCTGATTGCCGAAACCGGAGCCGGCCAACATGGGGTGGCGACCGCTACCGTGGCGGCTCTTTTCGGCATGCAGTGCCGGATCTTCATGGGCACCGAAGACATCGAGCGACAGGCGGCCAACGTCCAGCGCATGGAACTGCTTGGGGCCGAAGTCGAGTCGGTCAGCAGCGGCAGCGGCACGTTGAAGGACGCCATGAACGAGGCCATGCGCTTCTGGTCGGCCGAAGTATCCGACACTTTTTACGTCATCGGTTCGGTGGCCGGACCACATCCCTATCCGGCGATGGTGCGGGATTTTCAAAG
>JBDNAO010000253.1:0-3169 GCA_039768375.1 Desulfobacterales bacterium
ATGCTCGACATTCGCAAAAAGGAGAAAATGGCCGGCGGCGAGCGCATCACGATCAGCGGCAGCATCCGCTATCAAGATCAGGAACTGATGGGCATGAAACCCAGCCGCAGGGCCAAACTGGGAATTATCCTGTGCCCGGAGCGTCGGCGCATTTTCAAAGAGAGCAGCGTTTTGGAAAACCTGAAGATCGGCGGATACCTGGCCACCCCCGCCCAGGCAAAAGAAACGCTGGCGTACGTTTTCACGGTTTTCCCGGCCCTGAAAAAACTGAAAAACAGGGTCGGCGGCTTCCTCAGTGGCGGCGAGCAGCAGATGTTGGCGATCGGCCGGGCGCTGATGGCCCAGCCGAAAATACTGCTTCTCGATGAGCCTCTGTTGGGCCTCAGCCCCTTGATGCAGGCCATACTCATGCGCGCCACCCGGGAAATCAGGGATCAGCGCCGGATATCGATTATCGTCACCGAGCAGTACGCCCGTCCGGTCCTTCCGATCATCGACTACGCCTTTATTCTGGAGAACGGCTCGGCCGTTCTGGAGGGCACGCGCGAGGACTTGATGGACAACCCGGATGTCCGCTCGGCTTATTTCGGTGTCTGACCGCAGCGTCGGCCTAACGCCGACGCTACGGTAATATTGTCGGCGTCGGTTGTCCGCAGAATGGAAAGAAGCAGCCAACCTTGAACACCCAACGGGAAAATTCAACTGAGGAATTAACCTTTACCCGGTTTGACCGGATGAGTGACCGTTATCCGGAAAGGTCCGCGGTTATCTACCTCGGTGAACGGTTCACTTACCGCCGTCTGCGGGCACTGAGCGAGCGCTTCGCCGGTGCGTTGGCCGCCATGGGAGTCGCTAAGAGCGACCGCGTGATGATCTACATTGCCAATTCCATCCAGTGGGTCATTGCCTTTCTCGGCATCCAGAAGATCGGTGCCGTCATCGTCCCGGTGTCACCCATCTATACCTCCCACGAAATCGCCTACATGATCGAAGATGCCGGGGTCGAAACTGTCATCTGCATGGACACCAATTTCGGCTATGTGAAAGAAACGGTTGCAGGGACCGGCCTTAAACGGGTGATCGTGACAAACCTGGCCGATCTTCTGCCGCTCTGGAAAAGGGTCCTCGGCGTGCTCTTCGACAAGATTCCCAGCGGAAAGGTTGCGCACGACAGCCGAGTGTATTCCTTCCGCTCCTTATTGAACCACCCCCCGTTGGAAGGCCGTGTGCCCATCGATCCCGAAAAGGATTTGTCTTACATCCTTTACACCGGCGGTACCACCGGATTCCCTAAGGGTGTTCCCGGCACGCATATCGGAATGACCTCCTATGTAAATGATGTCACGGAAGACGTGGCCGGAAACCATATTGACGAAGGCCGAGACACCTATATCGCCGTCAACCCGTTGTTTCACATTATGGCTTTAGGGTTGTATATGGCCGTCGGCTTGAACAAGGGCAACGCCACGATGCTGATGCCGGCTCCTCAAGTGGATGCCATACTGGCGACCATCCAGCGCTACCGGGTCCGCTGGCTGCTCGGTGTGCCGGCCCTCTATCGGATGATTCTCGAAAACGACCGACTCGACCGCTACGACCTCGGTTCGTTGACCTATTGCTATTGCGGCGGGGATGTCCTGCCCGAGGAGGTCAAAGTGCGCTGGCACGAACGCTGCGGCGTTCCGATCTACCAGGTCTATGGTTCCACCGAGGTGGGGCATGTCGCCTATAGCAAAATCGGTGAGGAGCCCAGTCCGAGAGCCATCGGGTTTCCTTTGAAAAGCCGGGAGTGCCTGATCGTCGACCCTGAGACCCTGGAGCCGGTCGCCGAGGGTCAAAATGGGGAACTCCTGGTCACTTCACCGTATACGCTGAAGGAATACCACAACAAGCCGCAGGAAACGCGAGAGACCTTCGTCCAGTTGGATGGAAAAACCTGGTGCCGAATGGGAGACGTCGTCCGAGCGAAACCGACGGGCGAACTGATCTACATCGAGCGGTCGGCCGACATCATCAAGCATAAGGGATTCCGGGTGTCGGCATCGGAGGTGGAAGCCGCCCTGCAGGACCACCCTACGGTCATCGGTGCCTGCGTGGTCGGCATTCCGGATGTCAAGGTGGGGGAGAGGATCAAGGCGATCGTGGTTCTCAAGGAAGACGCCCGGGGTGTGGGCGGAACCGAATTGACGAAGTGGTGCCGGGAACGGTTGGCGGCCTACAAGGTTCCATCTTACATCGAATTCAGGGACATGCTGCCCAAATCCAAGGTCGGCAAGCTGCTCCGGCGTGAGGTCCGTGACGACGAACGCCGGCGCATCTCGAAAGATAAAAAGGTATTTCCCCAAAAAGGAGCGTGACATGTCAGGAAGTATTCTTGACGGCAAGCGCCTGCTGGCCGTGGACGATGAACCCGATGTCCTCGACACGCTGGAGGATATTCTGGCGGATTACGAAGACTTGGTGCTCGACAGGGCAACGGACTACGAGACCGGTTTTCACCTGCTGCGCTCCTGGACCTATGACGCCGTCATCCTCGACATCATGGGGGTGCGGGGATTCGATCTGCTCAACGCAGCCGTCCACCTGGGATTCCCAACGGTCATGCTCACCGCCCATGCGCTGTCACCCGAGAACTTGAAAAAATCGATCGAAATGGGCGCCCGGGCCTATATCCCGAAAGAAAAAATGGTCGAAATCGACGCGTTCCTCGAAGACGTCCTGACGCTGGCGCATCGCTCGAGCCTCAGTAGTATGGTCAACCGACTCGGCGGTTTCTTCAACAATAAATTCGGCTCCAAGTGGATGGAAGATGAAAAAACATTCTGGGACCGGGTGGCCAGCGGTCTCTACGAACCCGAACCGGTCATCTTGAAGAAAAAATAACCGCTTACACTACTCACCAATTATTTGGCCCTTCGCGGTTCTTCGTAAAAACCCCTGCCTTGTTGACCGCCAGGTGCATGAATCGGACACCCACAGGCCCGTGTCCAGCATGGTACAGACGATCAATTTTTCTTCGGGTAAAAGGGACTTCGGTTCTATTTATATATTTATCGGCTTATTTATCGGCTTTGTTTTTTCATTAACTTCAATAGATATCAGATATTTAGTATCTGTTTCTGGATTTTTCCAATCTCCGATAGTCTGCTGCCCAGACTCGCCGCCTTGC
>JBDNAO010000254.1:0-16047 GCA_039768375.1 Desulfobacterales bacterium
CTCCGCCGCCGCCTCCTCTAGCGACAAAGATCGGCGTCACGGAAGGTTGACCGAAGACGCTTTTAACCATTGGCGCGAAAGTGGCCGCATGGGTTGGGTTAAGTGCAGTGGCCGAAGGATATCATCGATTTTAACAACTAGACGCTCATGTTCCTTAAGCCACCACTGGTTCCGGGGTCTGAGTTTCAAGTTTCTATTTTCGTGTTAAACCGTGACGAGGCTTTATCGATTTCCACCGGGACCACCGCCACCACCGGAGCCACCGCCGGCACCACCGCCCCCTCCGGAACCGCCACCAGCGGAGCCACCACCGGCACCGCCACCTCCTCCGGAACCGCCACCAGCGGAGCCACCACCGGCACCACCGTCTCCGGAGCCTCCAGACCCACCCGGCCCGCCGCTGTTTCCCGATGAACCGCCTCCGCCATGTCCTGGCGACGCACCCGGAATGCCGTGCATACCGCCAGGTACCGCCCCCTGCCCCTGGAAGCTTATTCCCTGCTGGATGGACGCCGCATAGCTCCTCGCGAGATTTTCGGGAGAGGCATGTTGAGACTGAGACAAGAAGGATTGGTGCATGGCCTGCATTTCAGCGAGGCTGAGCCCTTTGCTCAAGGATTGGTTCACAAGGCCTGCAGCGGCATTCGAAGAAGCCCCGAGTCGGGCGGCATCCCGCGCGGTTTCGAATACCTCGAGGGCCAGGGCATTGGCCTGATCGGAATTCGTCGACCCGGTGCGCTGCCGGACCGCCTGTACGATACCGTCGGCATCCTCAAAAGACAAACCGGAGGCAAGTCCTGCTGCCAGCGCCAGTCCGAGTTGGTCTTTTTGATCCTTCTGGGTGGTCAGCAGGCCGGCTCTTGAAAATGAGAAATCATATCGCGACCGAACCGCATCCATCGCGTTTAAAATGGTGGCCGGCGGAACATGTTTGGCAATGCCCTCGAAAAGTTTGTTCACGATTGGCTGCAGGGGAAGCCCTGCGCGGTGCATTTTTGTCATTATCTCATGCGCCCGCAGAATCTGCTCGTTCTTGAAATCATTCTGCAGCATCACGCGGGTCACGTCGATAACGCTGCCGCTGTCGGCGCCGGCTCGGATCACCTGTCGGGCGCTGGACTTGATTTGATCCGACGCACTGCCCATCAGACCCTGCTCGACCTCATCCGCAACAGCGATCGACGCCTGAAGCAAAACCAGAATCGCAAGAAAGAATATTTTTTTCATATTGCCCACCTGCAGTGGTTAACGCGCTGCCGAGTTTATGTTGCTTGCAGTTTTCAGCTCAATGACCCCTTGAGTTCGTGCCCATCGACTTTTCTCGCCAGCCGGTTTTATATCTCTCTTACACCGATCATAACGACCGGCGAATCGGCCGGCCTTGATTCCTGTTGTGTGCACGTTACCCGTCTGGTCTGTAAATACAGTTTTTGGAGCCGAAATCGTCATTCTCATGAAACCGGCATTCAGGAAGGTATACTTTCCCATCGACGATATAAAAATATTTGAACTCAGTCCGCCCCGGTACCTTTATCTCCCAAGTGGTTTCACTGATTTTATTGGCCGCGCGTGATGCATAGGCATCCGACGAGGAGGCGAATATGACAGTGCGGGCCCTTGGAACCTCGAGGTAGAGATGCGTCCCCTGGGCCGATTGAACGATGTAGTGATGCGCGCTGCACCCTGACAACAGAGCGGCGAGTGCGCACAATAAGAGCCGATAACGTCTCACGACCTGTTTATCACCTCGAGAATCGAGTTTTCACCGCCGAAATCGTCCTTTTCGCGGGCCACGATCGTCGGGTCGGGGATGCGCTTATCGCCTTCGATGATGTAACACAGCCGGTACTCACCGGGTGGTACCTCCTGGACGGTTTCCCAGTAACCGCCCGAACCGACTTTTTTCAACGGTATCGATTTCCAACCCGAAAAACTTCCGGTAATCTCGACCCGGGTCGCATCCGGTTGGTAAATGACGAAGCGATAGGGCACGTTGGTGTTTTGCGGGTACGGCGTTGAATAGACCAGAAATAGCAGCAACGCGGCCAGGGCCGCCGCCAATGGATAAATTGGACGCAGACGTGGAAAACGCCAGGGTCGTTTTTCTTTAAAAAGCACTTCCGGCACGCGTTCGACCCCGTCCAGACGCAACATTTTCTCTTGGTTGAGCAACTCGATCGTCTCGTCCTTGAAAACGGCCTCGGCGTGTACGGTCTCGACAAAAGACACCTTGTCGTCCAGATCGAGTTCATCATCGATGAACAGGCTGATCAGCTCGCTCTTCATATTAGCCTTTCCGAAAGAATTTTTTTGAGTTTCAGACGGGCCCGATGGACTCTAACCTTCACGTTGGCCTCACTCAGCCCGGTCACCCCGGCAATCTCACGGTATGACAACCCACTGCTGACGACCAGCGTCAAGACGTCTCTTTCATCCCGTTCGAGTTTCTGAAGGGCCGAAAGCACGCGGCGGCATTCGTCCCTCACGAGGTAGTGTTCTTCTTGATCGTTGCCGATATGGTCGCGCTCTTCCAGGGATCGCGTGCCGCGGTCCTGTTTGCGAAAGCCGTCGATCACCGCGTTACGCGCGATGGTGTAAAGCAGCGCGGGACTGCCTTCTTTACCGTACTTTTCGAGATAGCGCGTGAAGCTTTCCTGCATGATATCGGCCGCCAAATAATAATCGCCCGTAATTTTGAGTAAATACGAAAAGAGTCTATCCTTGTGCTTTTTGTAAAAAGATTTAAACTTTTCCACCTTGAAAGAGACTCGGCCTTTATTGGATATAACGGTATACGGCTGGAAAAGTTACACCAAATTCAGCAGCGAAACCACTAATTTCTTGGATGGGATCGGTGACGCGATCAAACGGTGATCGCTTTAGAGGGCGGAAAATTGTCGTGGCTGAGGATCCGGTTCAGATTCTGCTGAAGGGGCTCTTCGGTGTCGACCCGGAGGTGTAACTCCTCCCGGATATCTCCCAGCGGCTCGAATCGCTCCTGGAGCTGTCGGAAGTGCTGTTCCCGTGCATCGGACACCGAGGGGCCGTTTTCGCGCCGCCGCAACCGCTCGATCAGCAGTTCCGGCCGGGCGACGCACTCGATAAACAGGACATTGGCATCCGAATCCTGCGCCAGCCGCAGAACCTCTTGCCGTTGTCGGCTGCTCCCGTATGTGGCGTCCAGGATAACCGACCAGCCGGCCGCAATTCGGTCCTGCGCCTGAAGCAGGAGCCTTCCGTAGGTCAGGGCGGTCACCTCCCGGGAGTAGATGCCTTCCTCGAAAGGTTGAATCACCGCCGTTTCGGCCGGAAGGTCGAACAGCTGTTTGCGGATAACATCCGATCGCAGAATCTCAAGACCGAGTATCTTTCCCAAAGCGTCGGCAATTGTACTTTTTCCGGATGCCGGCAGACCGCAAACCACCCAGATCAGGGGCCTTGTGAACTGCAGCGCATAGCGATAGGCAAGCGCCAGGAACTGCCCCGCCTCGCGGCGGGTTTTGTGGTAGGCGTATTCGCTCGGCCCCAATTCGGATAGGCGCAGGCACGCCACCTTCGTCCGCACCATGGCCCGGTAGCATTTGTAAAAATCGAGCAGGGCGAAGGCATCCGGATCGGCGGCACCGCGCACAACCGCATCGAACAACTCCCGGGCCGCTTCCGGAAATCCCTCGAAGTCGAGATCCATCGCCAGAAAAGCCAGGTCGGAAACAATGTCGCCGTATCGGAAGCGGTCGTTGAACTCAATGCAGTCGATAACCTGAATCCCGTTGTCAAAATAAATGTGCCCGGAACGCAGATCGCCATGGCAGTCTTTAATCCGGCCGGTTGCGACACGCTTTTCGAACAACCATTGATTTCGTTGTAAAAAAGACCGGGTGGCCGCCCGCACGATTTGAAACGGCCTCTCTTCAAGGGTATTTCCCAAGAAGCCTTCGGCCTTGGAAAAATTTTCTTCACAGTTGCGTCGAACCGTTTCCGACGAACCGTAAAAATCGATCTCCGGACTGCCGGCTGTTGCGGCGTAAAAATCAGCCAACCGCCGGGCGAGGGCTTCTATTTCAGCGCTTCCGATCTTACGGGCCTGCAGCTGCCGCACCATCATGCCCGCCTCCGGAAGCTGCTGCATCTTCACGGCATACTCAACCGGCACGCCGGTGCCTCCCAGCGCAAATCGGTCGTGATCGCGTGTGATCGGTACGACCCCCAGATAAACCCCGCTGGAAAGACGCCGATTCAGATTGGTTTCCTGTCGGCAGAAGTAACAGCGCTTCTCGAGGCTACCGTAATCGATAAAACCCAGGTTGACCTCTTTTTTGACCTTGTAGACGAATTCCCCGGTCAAAAAAACCCTTGAAATATGGGTTTCCCGTTGCCGCACCTCTTCCACCGGATGCGGATAGAAATCCGGATCCGCCATGGCCTTAAATATTTCGTCCTGCTGAAAAGTCATGGTTGTCAGCATTCGGCCGACAGACGGTTCAGTTCTTGCAATTCCATAAAGGCCTTTGCGGCTTCTTCTTCCGTGCAGCCGCAATTGGCCACAATCCACTCGACCGCTTCCTTGGGTATCGATATCTTCATGACCACCTACCGTTTCGATATCGAAAATGCTCTGTCTCACAGGGTGAAGTTTTTGAGCATTTTCGAAACCCCGTATCCTTGACTCCTTGAAGCCTGATGGCATCATTGACTTTTCTTAAGATGATTTACATCTAAAAATTATGAACCTGCAGGCAACCTGTCAATTTCTTCTTCCCGTCTGACATATCCGTTGCTTGTGGATTGATTTTATAACCCGAACGGGGTATCGATGATAAGATTTTGCAACCGTCTTCATCGGCCTGTCGATCATGACGATGGGCGCCACACCGCAACAAAGGAGAAGACCCATGCCGATCAAAAGAATCGTCTGCTGCGCCGACTTTTCCGAGAATGCAGAGGTCGCTTTTACCGCCGCACTCGAAATGGCTGAAAAGTACACGGCCGACCTGACCGTTATCCACGTCCTGCCGCCACCCATCAACCCAACGCTGGCCGACACCGGCTGGATCATGCCGGAAGAGCCCCGGGAATCGCTGGTACAGCAAATCGAGGAATTGATGGCACAGAAATACGGCAGCCGCATAAACGGCCGGGTGGACTACCGCCTGGTCGTGTTAGACGGTCATGTCTCGACCGAAATCATCAGGTTTCTCGACGAGAACCCCATCGATGTCGTGGTGTTGGGAGCTTACGGCCTGTCGGGTATGGGTCTGGTCATCTTCGGCAGCGTCGCCAAGCGGGTGGCCCATAAGGCGCCGTGCTCGGTAATGATTGTCCGATCCCGGAATTAGGCGGCTCCATCTCATTCTCTTCGCTGAAATCCATCCCGGGTAATCACGGCATATGTCATCGGACCGGCCACGTCTTCCTGGATTTCAGCCAGTTTCTCCATCCCTAGGCGAACCTCGGCATATACCTTTTCGAGGGGCGCATTGCTATGGGCCATTTGGTTCAGACTGTGCTCTAAGCGGATCAACCGTGGCACGCAAAAAGCAGAGGTGATTTCGTCACCGTCGAGCTGAGGCCGTTTTTTCTTTGTCCAGAGAAGGTACAGCTGAAAAGGATTCCGTATATTTTTCCCCGAGTAACCTGCCAAGATGAAATGGATGTGATGGATCGGATCGAGCGGTAAAACCTCGCATGATTTGCGCATGAACTGTTGATATTCCGAAGCCAGGAAGGGCAGTGCGGCGGTGTAAACCGCTTCGACGTCGAGCAGGCGCTCTTCAGAGATGAATTCTTTCAGGGCGCGGCACATGTTCTCACCCGCCACGGCACCCCCCGCCAGAATCGCAGTGTGGTCGCTCAGCTTTATCAGCCGGTTTATGCTGTATTCCGTAATGTTGCCAAAAGTATCGGAATCAAGGGCTTTGCTGTCTGCAGCCACCACGATTCCATTGGTGTTTTTGACAGCGATCAGCTGTGACATGGAAGCCTCCTTTCTACCGCCGTTTAGGTCGATTCTCATTCAAAATAGAATACCCGTGTCAAGGTTTTCAGCGTCCTGAGAAGGACACCGGTGCCTGTTTGCTTCGCCCCCGCTATCCTTACAATTTGAAGTCGCCGTCACTTATCGCCTCGGGGACTTGACAAGCCTGCCTCAGGGTCCCATCCTGATCGAAACACGATTTGCCGGACGCTTCGTCTATATTCTTCACGAAGGATTTAACGGAATTTTAATAATGAGCCCCCTTTTAAAACCCGAAGCAAAGTCACCGGTCGCGGCACAACGGTTGGCGGCCATCGATGTCATGCGGGGGATCGTCATCGTGCTGATGGCCTTCGACCACGCCTCGGGCATGTTCAACGCGGGGCGCTATGTGACCGACGCGATTGGTTTTTATAAGCCCGGCTCCGTCATTCCGGCCGCTCAGTTTTTGGTGCGCTGGATGACGCACCTGTGTGCCCCCACGTTCATATTTCTGGCCGGCTGGTCCCTGTCATTGAGCGTCGGGCGCCAAAAGACGGCCGGCGTGCCGGATCGCCGCATCGACGCCTTTATTCTAAAACGCGGGCTCGTCATCATGCTGCTCGATCCGCTCTGGATGAGCATTGGCTTTGGACACGGACTGGTTTTTCAGGTCCTCTATGCCATCGGCGGCAGCCTGTGCTGCATGATTTTTCTCCGCCGGCTGGGTATCCAAGCATTGATCGCCGTGGGTCTGGTCCTCCTGGTATTCGCAGAAACGCTGGCCGGGCTGGCGATTGGTTTTGACAAGGGTCGAAACCCGGGCATCATCGCCGCCTTTCTGATTACCGGTGGACGCGTCGGTTCGATGGCATACGTCCTCTATCCGCTGCTGCCGTGGCTGGGTTACATGGTCATAGGCTGGGGAATCGGTCGACTGCCGGCCGGTGGCGGAGCGGCCGTGCCGGTGACTCTGTTCACCCGGCTCGCCATTTTTTCGCTGCTGGTGTTCGCTCTCGTCCGCGGACTCAACCATTACGGCAACATGCTGCTTTACCGTGACGATGCCTCCGTGCTGCAATGGCTCCACGTCAGCAAATACCCCCCGAGTCTTTCATTTGCCGCCCTCGAGCTGGGAATCATGTTCTTGTGCCTGGCGATACTCTTCGCATATTACCGGAATAGATCGACTAATCAATGGAATCCTCTGACGGTATTTGGCCAAACCCCGCTCTTTTTCTACATCCTGCACGTCCACCTGCTGGCCGCTGCCGCCTGGCTGCTGAACAGGCATAACAGCGGTGACCTGACCGCAACACTGACGGCCACCCTTACCGTTCTGCTGGTCTTGTATCCGGCGTGCCTTTGGTACCGGGGGGTCAAGCAGCGCAAAGGCTTCGGTCTCCAGCGCTACATATAAGGGCTCCAGCAAAAAACAATTCCACATCTTGCCTTTCTTTTGGTCCGTCTGTTTGCCTATCTGGTGCGTTACATCCACCGACACGCATCTCGATATGCGCCGCTGGATGTGCCTTGTAGACGAACCCAAATCCGGCGCAATCTTATGGAATTATTTCTTATCGTGACCCTAATTCCGGTTTACAGTCAAGCGCTGCCTGTGGTAACAGCGTCGTCGGGTTCATTGGCGACCGATCAGAACACCTTCGTCGCCTCCCCCGGCTGCCTTGGTATCATCTCGAATGCAAAATTATGAAACTGAAAAAAAAAAGAAAACCTTGGAAGATCCCATTCTATTACCTGTTCGGCTGGATGACCCGCATCGTTTTCCTGCTGCTCTTTTCCACCTGCCGGGTGCAGGAATTCGGCCGCGAAATCGCGGAAACCTATCAGAGGGAGCATCCCGGTAAAGGTCACCTGGTGGCCACTTGGCACAGGGGGGTGATGTTTCTGATCCACCACTTCCGCAATCAGAAGCGCGTTACCATGGCCAGCTCCAGCAAAGACGGTGAACTGGCCGCCCAGGCGGCTAAGCGCCACGGATGGATCGTCGTAAGGGGGTCATCGAGTTATCGAGGATTCGAAGCCCTCAAGGAACTGATTCACTATTTCCAAAAGGGGTACAGTGGGGGTCTGGTGGTCGATGCGCCGCGCGGACCCGCCCATGTTTCGAAGATCGGTATCATCACGGCAGCGCGAATAACCGGCTTACCGATTTTGACGCTGATGTGGAGTGCCGACCGATGTTGGCGGCTCAACAGCTGGGACCAAACGATCATTCCCAAGCCTTTTTCCCGAATCGCCCTGGCTTACGCCGAAAATCTAATTTGGATTCCCCGACGAGCATCGCGGGAAGAGATGGAATTTATGCGGCAGCTTCTCGACGATACGCTCAACCACCTTATGTACCAAACCGACCATTTCTTCACAACAGCCGGTATCACCGATCCCCGACTCATCGCCGTGCCGCAAGCGTCGCCCAAGGTTTAGAAACCAGCCCATCAAAATGTTGCCGCGGAGAGCAGTCAAAGTGTGAAGGGTTCAGGCCGATCCCTTGCCCTATGTCCCCCGCGGCTACGCGGCCATCTCTTCCAGCTCTAATTCATGGGTAATTTGGATACAGCCAATCACGCTCTGCGCCGATGGGCAGAGATGCAGATAGTTGTCCAATGCCGCCCGGGCATCCGTCGTCTGTTCCTTTGGCAATTTAAGGCGGTAGGACACACTGATTCGGGTTATTTTCAGCACGCCGCCGACATCTTCGATGTCACCGACAACGGTTGCCTGGAATCGATCCTGGAAGGTGCGGATCTTTTTTTTGGCCAACACCGTGGCCAGAGTTCCCATCATTCAGCCGCCCACGGCGCCGACCACGTGGTCGAGTGTGGCGGCATGCTCCTCTTCCGGTGATACGCCGTAAAAGTCTTTGATACCGCCGTGGACACCGTAGTAGACAGGTTCGTTGAAGCCTTTAATGATGGCCTTGCGGGTCGGTCCGTTCTCCCGCGTGATCGAAATGTGAGATTGGTGAATGATCTTGCTCATTTTGTTCCTCCCCGGCTGTCGACCGGCCGCGTTTCGTTTTCTGATAGGTGTTCGGCCGGTCCTATGATATTTTTGGTTCACGTGTATGACAGCAGCGTATACAGTAGCGTCTGCTTTGCCTTTTGTTCAAAACAACATAACCACTTATTTGAGGCTGTACAGCGGCGGGGCCCTCTGGCTGGCGCATTCTTTTGTTGATCTTTTGCCCGAATTCATGTCAAAGGGAGCAGGGCTGGTGATCGGTGCCAGCCTGCTGACCGAAACGATATTTTCTTGTTAAACACTCATTGCCCTGAGGCCACCACGGTGCATGAAAACGATGCGCCGGAGCCCGGATGAGCGGTCGGGAACAGCGGCTGACTGTCTGAGTCGCCTATGGGGTCTTAGACCGGACCCAATGTCGATACCGCGTGAAAGGCACAGCATTGGGGACAAACCCGAACCTCTTATTTGAAGACGGGCCTGGTCCGGGCTTAGAGCCCGTTGGCGGCGAGTTTCAGCCGTCTTTTGAAACCGGTTATGCGGGCGGAGGCGCCTACCTTATTTTCGTACTAAACCCCACGGGTGAGGGGGAAAATCTTACCGTAATTGTGGGAATTTGACATGTCGCACCGTTACACCTTTAATCGCTTGGAACTGGCCGGTTCCCTTGGCGACCTCGGTACCCTTCTGCCCCTTGCCATCGGGATGATCCTGATCAACAAGCTCGATCCCGCCGGACTCTTCTTTTCCGTCGGTCTTTACTACATTCTTACGGGCGTTTACTTCGGGGTTACCGTACCGGTCCAGCCGATGAAAGTCGTCGGCGCGTACGCCATCGCCATGGGCTTGAGCGCCTCCCAAATCATGGCCTCGAGCCTGTGGCTGGCGGGGATCTTTATCGTTATCGGCGCCACCGGCGCCATGGACCTGATCGGCAAATACACGCCCAAGCCGGTGGTGCGGGGCGTGCAGCTCTCCACCGGCGTCCTGCTGATGGCAGAGGGGGTGAGGTTCATGATCGGCACTTCAAAATTCCAGCTCATGACCAAAGCCGCCGAACCTTTCCTGACGGTTCAACGCCTCGGTCCCCTGCCGGTCGGGATCATCATCGGCGGCCTCGGTGGACTGCTGACGCTGCTTCTGCTGGAAAACCGCAAACTGCCGGCCGGTCTGCTGGTGGTCTGCGGAGGTGTCCTCATCGGTCTGATTCTGGGCACGCACCAGGGATTCGAGCAACTGCGGCTGGGCCTGCATCTCCCGCCTTTTCTGCCGTTCCCCTTCCCGAGTCCGGCCGACTTCGCGAGCGCCCTGTTGATCCTGGTCCTTCCGCAGATTCCTATGACCTTGGGCAATGCCGTGATCGCCTATGCCGACCTTTCGAAAGAGTATTTCGGTGAAGCCTCGCGACGCGTAACCTACCGTTCCGCCTGCATCAGCATCGCCATCGCCAACTTCGTCGGCTTTCTCTTCGGTGGCATGCCCCTTTGCCACGGCGCCGGCGGACTCGCAGCCCATCACCGATTCGGTGCCCGCACGGCCGGATCCAACCTATTAATCGGGGTCTTCTTCATCCTTCTGGTCGTTTTCTTCGGCGACCGCATCCTGGCAATCCTCTACCTGCTGCCGATCTCGATCCTCGGGATCCTGCTCATCTTCGCCGGCGGTCAACTGGCGCTGACGGTCATCGACCTGAAGGATCGCAAGGGTCTCTTCGTAGCGGTAATGATTCTGGGCATCACCTTGGCCTCCAACCTGGCGGCCGGTTTCCTCGCCGGTCTGGTCATCGCCTACCTGTTGAAATCCGAGCGTCTGAGCATCTGAAGATGTCGATCGGTATCCGCCCGGAAACCATCGCTCCGCCTGAACCAGGGAGATTCGTTAAGGCCAAGGCCGCTGTTATCAAAGCCGCAGGCGGGTGCCCGCTGCATTGGGATCAAAAATTGCCGAAGCACGTAAACACCGGATCGGGCTGAAAACGGCTGTTTACGATTGGG
The DNA here is from genome assembly GCA_039768375.1 of Desulfobacterales bacterium. Classification (GTDB taxonomy): domain Bacteria; phylum Desulfobacterota; class Desulfobacteria; order Desulfobacterales; family SG8-13; genus JARFQH01. Next base: position 10,933 of record JBDNAO010000254.1, read on the forward strand.
TTCCCAGTTTGCGTCGCACCCTTGACACCTTCTACTCGCCGGGTTACCTTTCCTCAACTCTATAGATGCACTTTCGGTGTGCATGAATACAAATCGGGGGAAGGCGAATGTCGAAGCTGATTAAGGAAGAAGGCGCAACGGGCCGTCTGCATATCGACACTCCCATGATGGGAGAATCTTTGGTCAGCAAGGAATTCTTGAAGCAGACCGAGGCCAAAGAGTACTTCCGGATGCACCCGGACATCAATGTGCTCAAGATCGGCGGGCAGAGCATCATGGACCGCGGCGCGAAAGCCCTGCTGCCGATCCTCGACGAGTTGATCGAGGCAAAGGACAAACACAAGATCCTGCTGATGACCGGCGGCGGAACCCGTGCACGGCACGTCTACAACATCGGGGTGGACCTGGGCATGCCGACCGGCGTACTCTCCAAGCTGGGTGACAAGGTGTCGTGGCAGAACGCGGAGATGCTGGCGGTGCTCCTCTCGAAACACGGCGGGGTCAAGATCGGCCACGGCGACAACCTGGAACAGCTGACCATGTTCTGCAAACTCGGCTATTTGCCGATTACCTACGGGATCCCGCCCTACGGGTTTTTCGAACACCCGGCCGAACACGGCTCGATTCCACCCCATCGAACCGACTGCGGCGCATTTCTGCTGGCCGAAAACATCGGTGCGCAGGCGCTTATTTTTCTCAAGGACGAAAAAGGCCTTTACGACCAAGACCCCAAAAAGGCGGCGTCTTCCACCGCTGCACCCCCGAAATTTTTCAATCGCATTTCCGCCAAGGCACTGCTGGAATTGGACCTGGACGACCTGATCATCGAGCGGCCGATTCTCGCGATGCTGCAGAGGGCCAAGTGCCTAAAAGAATTACAGATCATCGATGCACTGCATCACCCTGAATACATCCTGGCCGCCCTGGAAGGCCAACACGTCGGCACGATCATCTACAAGGAGACGTAAGACGATGCCGAGTTGCTGACTCCGGTTACGCTGATGCGGCGGCTTTGCGTTTGCCTTTGCGTTTGCCTTTGCCGTCTTTAACCGCCTTAAGATAGACGATCTCGGCACTGGTTGCAGCAGCCAATTGATCCAGTTCCTTTTTTCGTATGTGGTTGACATAAAGCTTGACGTCTCCGCCGCTGACGCCGGCAACCCGGAAGCGTGGCTTTTTTTCACCCTTATCGACCTTGCGTCTTTCACGAACAAATATTTTCATTGCGACCTCTTTTCTTTCGTATTTATAACGTGTTGAGGTTTTGCGATCGCGGTCCGGGCACCGAGCCCGACTGATTAGCTTTGTAGACGATATATCCTTAAAGGACATATGTCAACAAAAACAAATAAGACGTCGAAAGAGGTCCTTCGCCCCGGAGGCGGGAAAGCCGAGCGCTATGTTCAGCCGTCCATTTTGCTCGGACTCAACTTGAAGCCTTCTTACGGATATGAGCTCATCCATAGCATTCAGGAGTTCGGTTTCGTAGAGGGACAGGCGCCGCCAGGCATGATTTATCGTCATTTGCGGCAACTGGAAGAAGACGGACTGGTGCATTCCGAGTGGGAAACCGAGGGGAGCGGACCGGCCAAGCGAATGTATCGCCTGACCCCGGAAGGCGAGGAGGTTCTGGCGATTTGGATCGTTTACATGGAACGGCAAGTCGAAAACCTGCAAAGTTTTATCCGGCGCTACCACCGACTGAAATCGTCTGCTTGACCCTTTTCTCGCCGATGTTCTCCCAAAGCCCTTCTTCCTTGGGACGCACCATGAGAACCGGTCGACCGCTCAACAGGCAGGGGCGCACCCACCGGTTCGTCAACACCATCTCTTCGGGTGCCGGCACCTTTGCATCCCGGTCGATCGAAACCACCTGGATGCCTCGGGACATCAGCGTGCCGGCCGTCACGAAGTCGGCGTATTCACGCAGACGACCGAACTCGATCAACCGGCCGTACCAGCCCGAACTGGACAGGCCGACCGCTGCCGCCGCTCCGATAATGCCGTCGTTGGTGCCACCGTGACCTGAGAGATGAAAACGACCGGCCGCTTGCATGGCGTCTTTCTGCGACATTTTCCGGCGTGTACAGGCCAGGCCGAATTCAACCAGGGAAGAGAGCCCGGCGGCGGTTTCCCAGGCCACGCAGATACCGGGGTCACTGCCGAAACAGGCCCTGTGTTCAAGATAGTCGACGGCAGCGGAGATCATTTCACCCAGGCCTCCGTTGTCGCCGAGATCGATCACGAGGCAGGCCGCGCTATTGTGCGACGTGTAAGGTATATCATCGCAGACCAGCAGCTGCTGGCGAACCACCCCCCAGAGAAGGCCGTCTCTCGGCAATTCGGCTTCGAAACATCGCGCCAGCTTGCCGGTACCGATGGCCGATTCGCGTGTATCCGTGTCGTCAAACCCGATGTAAACCCGCATTGATTATACCCCCGACGGGATGTTTTTTATGACCCCGATTTAATAGGATGGGTGTTATCTCCCTGGTGGATCCATTTTACCGAATTCGGGCTAAAGTAAATGTCGATCTCCCTGCCCGGACAAAGATTAAGCGATTCAACCCGCTTGGGCGGCACCATGACGGCAAAAGGCATCGTGTCCACCAGGATGGTGGCAACAATGTTCCGGCTTCCTTTTTCGAGCACCAGTCTTGAGATCGTCCCCTTGAGCATGTTTTTTCCATCCCTCCCGGAATCGATTGCGTCAACGACCGCTATCTTGTCGGAATCGACCACGGCCACCGCATCGGCAACCGGCGGCGCGGTTGTCACAATCTCCTGCCCGCTCGCCAACACTTTTTGCCAATACCCGTCCGGCCGGGCCTGCCAGGGCCCCAGGACGATATTCATGCGACCGGGACCGACCAGCTGGCCGTTGAACAGCTGCAGCACTTCGTCGCACACCTCATAGAGCCATTGCCAATCGTGGCTGGCAATCAGCAGGGTCGTGCCCCATTCGTCGCGGGCCTTCAAGGCCGCCGCCTTGATCCGTTCCACGCTGATCGCATCGACGCTGGCGGTCGGCTCATCGAGCAGGAGCACTTCGGGCCTGAGGACCAGGCGCGCCGCCAGCGCCACGCGCTGGGCTTCTCCACCCGACAGCTCGCTCCACTGCCGATCGGCAAAAACCTCATACGGCAGCCCCAGCCAGGAAAGGGCTTCTGCGACCCGAAGCCGCAAGTTGTCCCGGCTCCCGCGCAGCCCGAGCCCGTAAGCGATGTTTTTTAAAACCGACCGCCGCATCAGGTAAGGTTCCTGACTCAGGAGCGTGACCTTAAAACGCACGGCCTTCGAAAAGGGTGCAGCCGGCCGGCCCTTGAACAGAATCTCTCCCCGACTCGGTTTTTCGACAAACCCGAGCAGCCTCAAAAGGGTGCTTTTACCGCTGCCGTTGGGACCGATCAGCCCGACGATGGCCGCTTGGGGGATCGCCAGGGCTTCGACCCGAAGCACCGGCTCGACCGCGTAGTGGTGCGCCACCTCGTTGACCTGGTAGACAGCGTCTTTCACCGTCACACCCTTTTGCGCAGAAAAGAAACGGACAGGTTGACGGCAAAGGCAATCGCCAGCAGCACGAGGCCCAGGGCGACGCCCATGGCAAACAATCCCTTGTTGGTTTCAAGGGCGATGGCAGTGGTCATGGTGCGGGTGTGCCATTTGATGTTGCCCCCCACCATCATCGAAATCCCCACCTCCGTCATGACCCGACCGTAAGCGGTGAGCGCCGCCGCCAGGATCCCGTGCCGGACCTCCCAGAGGCTGCTCAGAAGCAGCTGGCGGCGGTTGACTCCCAGGGAGATCAAAGTAACGCGCAGCTGCCGGTCCATGTTTTCCACGGCACTGGCGCTGAGGGCCATCACGACCGGCAGGGCCAGGATGGTCTGACCGATGGCGATGCCGGGCAGGGTGAACAACAGTCCCCAGTCGCCCAGCGGCCCCCGCTGGGACAAAAAAGCATAGACCACAAGCCCGATGAAAACAGTGGGCAGCGACAAAAGTGTGTCGACGACAACCCGAACCTGTTTTCTGCCCGGAAACCTGAGGTATCCCAGCACGAAACCGAGCGGAACCCCGATCAGCAGGCTGACCGTCATCGAATAACTCGAGACCCTCACCGTGGCAAAGATAGCGGAGTAGGTTTCCGCATCGCCGTGCAGCAGCAGTTCAATCGCCATGCGGAACCCGGTCAGAATAAAATCCACGCTGAAAATCGTCCTCGACAGCGGGTGAGAAATTACCCTAATCTATTATATTTAAATACGTGACCATTTTTGCGCATCGAAGCAATTGGCGCTCAAAGTGTTTGAAAAAAGAACCAAAAGCCGATACCAACACGAAAACATCCCCCTGGCACGCCGGTTTTATTTTTTGGCATTGGGTGTAAATAGTTGTTTGTTCAAGAGTTTAAAATCCTTGATGAGCTGCTGTGCGTCCGGGCCGGCAATCCAGTCCGAAAATTTCATGGCCAGATCGTGGTGAGCTTTGGGACAGTGCTTGGAATTCACCGCAATCACACTGTACTGGTTCAGCAAGGCGGCATCGCCTTCGACAAGAATCTTGAGGGGCGGATTGCCTTTTAGATTGTCCTCGTACTTGATGTAAGTCCCGCAGTCGGTCATGGTGTAGTCGCCACGCTCCGCTGCGATGGTGATGGTTGCCAGCATCCCCTGACCGGTCTGAACATACCAGTTCTGCTTTTCGGGCACCGGCAGCCCGGCCGCCTTCCACAGGGAAAGTTCCTTTTTGTGGGTCCCCGAATTGTCGCCCCGGCTGACGAAAACAGCCTGATTAGTCTCAATTGCTTTGAGGGCGTCATTGACGCTTTTACCCTTGAGGCTGGCCGGATCGCCCGCCGGTCCAATGATGACGAAGTCGTTGTACATGATTTCGCGGCGGTTGTCGCCGAAACCGTCTGCGACGAACTTCTTTTCCGCCGCCGGCGCATGCACCATCAGCACGTCGACATCGCAGTTCTCACCCAGTTTCAGGGCCTTGCCGGTGCCGGTGGCCGTCCAGCGCAGGTCGATCCCGGTGGCCTTCTTGAAATGCGGTGCCAGCCAATCGAGCAGCCCGGTGTTGTCGGTACTGGTGGTGGTGGCCATCATAAGC
>JBDNAO010000034.1:0-5264 GCA_039768375.1 Desulfobacterales bacterium
AAGGCCGGGAAGTTCCCTGGCTGATCTATTCAAGACAACCCCCCTGTGTCTTTTTCTCGCATGCCGCGCACGTCAAAAAGGCCGGCATGGACTGCGTCAGCTGCCACGGCCACATCGGCGAGAGCGAAGAATTGCGACCTTTTGAATATAACCGGATCAGCCGCTACAGCCGTGATATCTGGGGCCATAACATTTCAGGAATCAAGCACAACAGCTGGGACCGGATGAAAATGAATGACTGCTCCGAATGCCATGTGAAAGAAAACGTCAATCAGGGAAGTGTACAAACCCACAGAGGCGGTTGTTTTGTGTGTCACAAATAGGGACCGGTATCGGTGCGTCATTCTACGCCGATTGTGAGGCTTCCTTCGAAAAATTTTGCTGCTTGCTCAGGTATAAGGGGATGAATCGATGAAGGTTGACAGAAGAAGTTTCTTGTCGTTTTTAATCGGAGGTGCCGCCGGGACCGCACTGTCGCCGCTACCCTGGAAACTGACGGATGATATATCCATCTGGACCCAGATGTGGCCCTGGGTGCCGGTTCCCGAGAGGGGCGAAGTTACACATGTTACCTCTGCGTGCACGCTTTGCCCCGGTGGCTGCGGCATCAGCGTCCGGAAGGTCGACGACCGGGTGGTAAAAATTGAAGGGTTAGAGGGACATCCGGTCAACGACGGCGGTTTGTGCACGCTGGGGCTGGCCGGAGCCCAGTTGCTCTATGGACCGCAACGCGTGAAGTCACCCATGAAAAACGTCGACGGCCGGTTCGTGGAAATCTCCTGGGAAGGGGCCCTGGGTGAAATAGCCGCCAGGCTGAAGGAACTGAGGGAAAGCGGACAGCCCCACCGCGTTGCCTGTATCGCCGGCACGGACCGCGGTACTGTGCCGGAACTGTTGAACCGGTTTTTAACCGTTTACGGGTCGCCGCAGTTTTTCCGCGTCCCCTCCATTCAGGACACCTACGAATTGACGATGTACCTGATGCAAGGGGTCCGTGCCTCGGCCGGTTTCGACTTCGAGAAGGCCGACTACGTTCTGAGCTTCGGCAGCGGCTTGCTCGACGGCTGGGGAGCGCCGGTCAATATTTTTCAGGCTCACAGTCGCTGGTGTGAGCGCGGCGGCAAGCTGGTCCAAATCGAACCGCGCCAGTCGCGAACCGCGGCCAAAAGCGACAGCTGGATCCCCATCAACCCCGGTACCGAAGGCGTGCTGGCGCTGAGTATGGCCGGCGTGATCGTCAAAGAAGCCCTCTATAACGCCGATTTTGTCAACCATCAGGCGAGCGGGTTCGATTCGTGGCAGCGGCTGGTACTTGAAAGTTACGATACCGAGAGTGCCGCGAAAATGACCGGAGTTGACCCGTCGACAATCGTTAAACTGGCAAGGGAATTTGCCGGTGCCCGCAAACCATTGGCCGTCTGCGGGCGCGGCAAGGGGCAGACCCCTGGCAGCCTCAAGGAGGTAATGGCCGTTCACGCCCTTAATGCTCTGGTCGGCGGTATCGGTCGGCAGGGTGGGGTGCGAACGGTGCCCGAGCCGGACTACATCGATTGGCCGGAACCGGAAATGGATGCCGTCGCCGCCGCCGGTATGCAACAGGGACGGGTTGATCAAGCCGGGGGCAGCCAGTATCCACACGCCCGCTATCTGCTCAATCGACTACCGGAAGCCGTCAATTCGAGTGCAGACTCGCCGATACAGGTGCTGTTCGTATCAGACGCCAATCCGAGTTATTCGTTGCCGAACAGCAAGGCCTTTGCAGATGCTTTCAAGAAAATTCCCATGGTTGTCAGCTTTTCTTCCTACTTGGGGGAGACGGCCGAGCTGGCCGATTTGATTCTGCCGAGCCCCAGCTATCTTGAACAATACGAAGATCGGCCGATTGCGGCCGGATACGCACGACCGATTGTCAACTTGACTCGGCCGGTGGTCGAACCGCTTTTCAACACACGGTCCGTCGGGGACGTGGTGATCGAACTGGCCCGGTCCCTGGGTGGAACGGTTGCCACGGCCTTTCCATGGGACGACTACCGGTCCTGCTTGAAAGAGACTCTCGGTGATAAGTGGACCGTTCTCACCGATAAGGGCTACTGGACCGACGAAAAATTCGGGTCTGCCGGCAAGCCTGCAACCTTTGAAACCAAATCGTCCCGATTCGAATTCTCCAATGCCGAAATTGACGCCCTGGCCCGCTTCGCGCCGGTCGAACCGGAAGGCGATATAGCCGCCTTTCCATTGGTGCTGGTACCCTACGATACCATGCGACTGTGGGACGGCTACATCGGCAATCCGCCATTTGTCATCAAAATCGTTCCGGACACGGTTTTAAAAAACAACGACGGTTTGATTGAGATTAATCCGGCCACTGCCGATAAATTTGGCCTGCAAGACGGGCAGGCCGCCAAACTGACAACGCCGCGCGGCACGGCCAGAGTGCGGGTGCATCTGTTCGAGGGTATCATGCCGGGATTGGTGTCACTGCCCACCGGGCTCGGCCACACGGCTCACAGTAAATTCCTGGCCGGCAAGGGCGTAAATGTCAATGCTCTGATCGGATCCGTTGAAGATGCCGCTACCGGTTATGAGGCCGTCTGGGGCATCAGGGCCAAACTCGACAAAGCCTAACAGATCGTTCAGGGGATGGGCAGCGGTCGCTCTGTACCGTCTCTTTACCACTTCACACCGGCGATGAGGTTTAGATGAAAGTAGAAAAAGCCCACAAATTCGGAATGTTCATCGATCTGGACAAGTGCACTGGATGCGGATCCTGTATGGTCGCCTGTATGGCGGAAAACAACGTACCCTTCCGAGAAGACGAAACCGATAAACTGATCAGTGTTGCGTGGATGCGCGTCTACAAATTAAGCAACAACAAACCTTTCCCGGATACGGAAACCAGTTTTCTGCCGCGACCCTGCCAGCACTGCGAAGGGCAGCATGGCCATTCACCTTGTGTTTCGGTCTGCCCGGCTACCGCCACGGATTATGATGCCAACACCGGCATCGTCAGCCAGATTTACACGCGTTGCTTCGGTTGTCGATACTGCATGGCAGCCTGCCCGTATCACGTCCGGTTGTTCAACTGGTATGACCCGGTATGGCCGGATGGAATGGAGAAATCCTTGAACCCGAATGTATCGGTGCGGATGCGCGGTGTCGTGGAAAAGTGCAGCTTCTGTTTTCACCGCTACCAGCTGGTTAAGGAGCGCGCCGACTATGAGGGCGAGGAATATATGGCGGAAGATGCCTACCAGACCGCTTGCACCCAGGCGTGCCCGGCCAAGGCCATTGTCTTCGGCGATTTGAACAATTCGGATCACAAGGTCCATCAGTTGGCGCAGCCGGACAACCACAACGGGGGCAAGCCACGGGCTAAAAACGTGTTTCGGTTGCTGGAGCAACTGGGCACCAACTCGAAAGTCTATTATCACTCCAGCAAAGAATGGGTCCGCCGCCTGGGGGACAATTATATACCGGGTCGGGACGAAGCCTGATCGGCGAACCAGCATGGGATTGTTGCGGGATCGACACAGTGATTCTGATGACAACCTGATAGACGGGGCAAAACCCAGTTCAATCACCATAAACTGAGGAGCATAGAACTTATGGACGCTGCATTGATACCAAAGGGAGTTAAACGCTGTCCAATATGGAAATTTATGGCCGGTCTGACACCGGTTGTCCTGGTTCTGCTGTGGGGTATATATGCCATGCTGCTCTGCTGGTTGAAGGGACTCAACCAGACCAACATGAACAACGCCTACGGTTTTGCCCTCTGGATCTGGGCCGATTTGGCCGTCATCGCTCTGGGCGGTGGTGCCTTTTTCAGCGGTTTCTTGAAATATCTGGTTGGAAAAGACGAGCTCAAGAACATCATCAATTTCGCGGTCCTGATCGGCTTCATTTGTTATAGTTCGGCGCTTTTGATTCTCGCCATCGATATCGGGCAACCCCTGAGAGGCTGGTTCATTTTCTGGCATGCCAACGTCCACTCCATGCTGACCGAGGTGGCGTTCTGCCTGACCGCTTACTTCTTCGTTCTCTGTATCGAATACATTCCGTTGGTTCTGGAGAATCGTCAGCTCGACAGGGTTCCTTTCTTCCACAACCTCACCCACAACATGCATGAGACCATGGCGGTCTTCGCCGCCACCGGCGCCTTCCTGTCCTTCTTCCACCAGGGATCGCTTGGCGGCGTGGCCGGTGTTCTTTTCGGACGGCCATTCGGATTTCGGGAACATATCCTCATCTGGCCGTTTACCTTTTTCCTCTTCACCTGGTCCGCGGCGGCTTACGGGCCCTGTTTCACCATCCTGATCACCAGAATAACGGAGGCCGTTACCGGCAAAAAACTGGTCAAAGACAACGTGGTCTGGCTGCTGGCCAAGATATCGGGCTGGATGATGTTGACCTACAGCATTGCCAAAACCGCCGATACCATTTACTGGGCAGTTGTCACTGCGCCGGCCAAAGGGTTCGTTCTGAGCGATTTTTATACCAGCAATGCCCTTTACGGGTACTGGATCCTGGTGCTCGAAGTGGGCATCTGCGGCTGGCTGCCGGCCCTGCTGCTGGTTTTCAAAAAGACCCGTGAAAACAGGAAACTGCTCTGGCTGGCCGTGATTCTGGGCGTGATCGGCGTCAGCCTCAACCGCTGGGTGATGGTGCTTCAGGTGCTGGCCGTGCCGGTGATGCCTTTTATCAAATGGATCCTGTATTACCCGAGTTGGCAGGAAGTCGCCACCACGCTGCTGCCGGTGGCCTACGGCATCATCCTGGTTGCGTTCTCCTACCGCTACATGCCTGTTTTCCCCCAGGAAGCGGAACTCAATCCCATCGAGCCGCCGGCAGGAGAGGTCGCGCCATCCGAACTTGAAACCGCTTTAGCGTCGGACACCCAGGAGGGGGATTTGCAACCGGTACAGGCGTAAATTGAGAGCACAGGAGGAGAGACATGTTTCCGTTTAGTTTCGAATGGATCTGGGATATGGGCCACATGGTTTTTCACGGGGGGCTGTGGTACGCGCTGACCATCATCGGACTCGGAATGACATATTGCGTCATCAAGGCCGTCATGGACTCAAGCAAAGGCAAGGGCAGCCACCATCACTGATCCTCAACCCACTGAATTGGTCAAATTTTAAAGCGCTTGTCCTCCAAAACAATGCTATGGAGCAAGCGCTTTTTTATTTTCTCCCCGTTGTGATCTTAACTATATAATAATGAGGTCGTCGTCTCCGCCCGGATAAACGCTTGCGCGGCGC